>JAFZEK010000319.1 GCA_017560705.1 Bacteroidales bacterium
ATAGCTATGAAGCAATGTCAGTTTTACACCAACTTTGGTTTGCGTTCGGAAGGTGTGTTAAAGAACAACAAAAGAGAAGGACGTTGGGTATTTTATTTTGAAAATGGCAACAAGCAAGCTGAAGGTAATTTTGTGAATGATGTACAGAATGGAGACCATGTTGTGTATCATGAAAACGGAGCTTTGTATTACCAAGGTGTTTACGAAAATGGTAAAAGAGTAGGAGAATGGCAGTTCTTCGACGAACATGGTAGAAAGATAGCATCCAAATCGTTTGACGAAAAATAAAAGATAACCAAGTGATACTAGATCATCCGATATACAAAATAGTGGGTAGTGTAGCCGACGAGATGGGGGTGCGTGCCTTTGTGGTTGGCGGAGTGGTAAGAGATTATTTCCTACAACGCCCTTGTACCGATATTGACATTGTGTGTGTAGGTAGCGGAATAGAGCTTGCTATGCAAGTAGCTCATCGTATTGGAGCTAATAAGGAAGTCAATGTTTTCAAAAACTTTGGAACGGCAATGTTCCACTATTTCTACAAAGGCGAGGATTGGCAAATCGAGTTTGTTGGAGCTAGAAAAGAATCATACCGTACTTCTAGCCGCAAACCTATAGTGGAAAATGGTACTCTTGCCGACGACCAAAATCGAAGAGATTTTACTATTAATGCCATGGCGGTATCGCTTAATGCTGATACCTACGGCGAACTTGTTGACCCATTCGAAGGAATAAAGGATTTGAACAACGGTGTGATTAGAACTCCTTTAGATCCTGATATTACTTTCTCCGACGACCCTTTGCGTATGATGCGTGCCATACGTTTTGCCTCGCAGCTCAATTTTATTATAGAAAACGAAACTTTCGAGGCAATACGCCGAAACATTCATCGCATAGAAATTGTTTCAAAAGAACGCATTGCCGACGAGCTGAACAAGATAGTGCTTTCCAAGCAACCTTCCGTTGGCTTGAAACTTCTTTATCGTTCTGGACTTATGGACTTGGTGTTCCCTGAGTTTTCTAAACTAAAGGGGGTTGATATGGTGAAAGAAAAAGGTCATAAGGATAATTTCTATCATACATTGGCAGTGCTAGACAATGTAGCCTTGCATTCTTCCAACCTTTGGCTAAGATGGGCTGCCATTCTGCACGACATCGGAAAACCCTCCACTAAAAGATATGACGAAAAGCTTGGGTGGACTTTCCATGGTCATGAAGTGAAGGGCGCTAAGATGGTGTCGTCCATCTTTAGAAAAATGAAACTGCCCATGAATGAGAAGATGAAGTATGTGGAAAAACTTGTGCTTCTTCATCTTCGACCCATTATTTTGGCAGAAGACATAGTGACAGACTCGGCTGTGAGAAGACTTCTTTTTGATGCTGGCGACGACATCGACGATCTAATGCTTCTTTGCGAAGCCGACATTACCTCTAAAAATCTACAGAAGGTACAAAAGTATTTGAAAAACTTCGAGATTGTGAGGCAGAAGCTAGTGCAGATAGAGGAAAAAGACCGAATAAGAAATTTCCAACCGCCAATAAGCGGAGAACGCATAATGGAAGAATTTGGGTTGCAACCTTGTCGAGAGATTGGTGTGATAAAGACTGCTATAAAGGATGCTATACTTGATGGAATAATACCAAATGCCTTTGAGCCTGCCTACGAGCTTATGATAGCCGAAGCTAAAAAGCTTGGTTTTGAACCTGTAAATAAAAAACTATGAACGGCGAAAAACGACTAATAGTAGTAGTAGGGCCTACAGCTATAGGCAAAACGGCATTGGCTATAGATATTGCTGAACATTTTGGTACAGAAATTCTTTCGTGCGACTCTAGGCAGTTCTACAAGGAACTATCCATAGGTGTGGCAAGGCCTTCGGATGAAGAACTTGCAAGGGCAAAGCACCATTTTATTGCTAATCTTTCAGTGGTGGACTATTATAATGTGTCCATGTATGAGCAGCAAGCTTTGCAGTGTTTGGAGAAACTGTATGAAACTCACGACGTAGCTGTGGCTGTTGGTGGTTCCGGACTTTATGTAGATGCTTTGTGCAATGGTATTGCCGATCTGCCCGATCCCGATCCTGAACTGAGAGACAAGCTAAAAAAAGAATATGAACAAGGCGGAATAGAAGAACTCCGATTTCAGCTTAAGTTCTTGGACTACGACTACTATCAAGAGGTAGACCTTGCCAACCATGCTCGAATACTGCGAGCATTGGAGGTATGCTACATGACGGGTAGACCTTTTTCTGAAGTGAGAAAACAGGCTCAAAAGGTGAGACCATTCCAGATAACAAAGATAGGGATGAGGATGGACCGCGACACTCTGAACCATAGAATAAACCAAAGAGTGGATATAATGATGGGCTGTGGACTGCTCCAAGAAGCTAAAGCTATGTATCAGAATCGCAACCTTACAGCCCTAAACACAGTGGGCTACAAAGAGCTCTTTGCATACATGGACGACGAGATGAGCCTAGAACTAGCCGTGGAAAAGATAAAAACCAATACGCGCCGATACGCTAAACGCCAAATGACATGGCTTCGTCGATACGATGACATAAACTGGATAGACGTAGACAGCTGTACATCTTCCTTGGATTTAGCAATGGAGATTATTGATAAAAAAAATGAGACGCAATTTTAGAGCGTCTCATTTTTTTTATAAGTTGCCTTTATACAATAATACATGCTCAACGCCAAATGACATAGCTACGCCGATACGATGACATAAACTGGATAGACGTAGACAGCTGTACATCTTC
>JAFZEK010000320.1 GCA_017560705.1 Bacteroidales bacterium
GACTTCGTCGATGTTGCTATCGCTCGAAAGAGCTAATGCTTAGGCATTGCTCTTTACTCGCTTAATCGCAACGTTCTAGAGAAGATTTCTACTTTCTTTTGACCTATCATAGCGGGCTATGCGATTGAAAAAGAAATAGAAAGATTACAAGAAAAAACGTAAAGTACGCAAAAGTTTCAAAGAACACTCTTTTGTTTATCCGAAACGTGGAATTTTTAGAAGTTGCCTTATGCTGTTTTGGAAATGAAAAGCTTTGAAGAAAATATTTTCTTTCGTGTTTCTTCGTTTTGGAATTACATGTAAGTGGATAAATTACCCTTTTTGTGTTAACAATAATGCTAAATCTTTAATATATTAACGATGCCTCATTTAACATGGAGAATACCATATTTTTCCACTTTTTCTTATCTCTCTTCGTGTATCAAAATCTGAGAGAGTTGAGATTGTAAGTAATTGATAATAAGGTAGACTTCTTTTTCTGGAAAATCAAATAAGGTACTTAGCGGAGCAAACCTAGGTCTTTAGGTGATGAAACCATCATCTCTACGGGATGAAACCCGGGTGTTCTCGCCATCTAAGTGTGCTTTTCTCGTGATGAAAGTATCGTACCTAGGGGATGAAAATATACAGTTTTCCCCTTTTAAGTACCCTGTATTGATGTTGCTTTTAACCATTGTGGATTTTGTTTAACACTTGTATCCTTTCAGTAAAGCTATGAAAATTTAATTTTATTGGGTGATGAAGCCTTTTCAAAGTTTGTGATTTTTGTTATAATAGGGTAGGGGAATCGGGTAGTGAATAATGGATAATTATGAAGGAAAAGAAACTTTTGTACATTATTTTTTTGTGTGTAATTGTTCTCTTTTAATATACTTGATTATGAGTGTAATAAGCTGTTATGAACGATGTAGAAATGAAGAAAACGATAAAAGTTTTATCTTCCATTTATACTTAAAAAATGATTTTCTCGTTATCTGTTCGAAAATTATTTTTAAAGGTAAAATACTAATGAAGAAACTTATACTTATACGTCACGGAGAAAGTGAATGGAATAAATTAAACTTATTTACAGGTTGGACAGATGTAGATTTGACCGAAAACGGATGTAAAGAAGCTTTTGAAGCCGGAAAGCTTTTGAAAGCAGAAGGTTATAAACCAGAATTGTGCTTCACATCTTACTTGAAAAGAGCTGTAAAAACTCTGAACAATGTGTTGGATGCTATGAATATGGATTATCTTCCTGTAGAAAAGAGCTGGCGTTTGAATGAAAAGAGCTACGGTGCTATCCAAGGCTTAAACAAAGCTGAAACAGCTGCTAAGTATGGCGACGACCAAGTGTTGTTGTGGAGACGCTCATTTGATATTCAACCTCCTGCATTAGATATGCACGACGAAAGAAGCCCAAGAATGGATCCTCGTTATGCAGAACTTTCTGATGAACAAGTACCTTTGACTGAATCTTTGAAAGATACTATAGAACGCTTAATGCCTTACTATCAAAACGTGATATTGAAAGCTCTTGAAACTCGCGATGAAATTATGATAGTTGCTCACGGTAATAGCTTGAGAGGTATTGTAAAAGAATTGCGTGGAATGACTAACGAAGAAATCATTAAATTCAACATTCCTACAGCTGTTCCTTACATCTTTGAATTTGACGACAATATGAAGCTAACCAAAGAATTCTTCCTAGGTGATGCTGAAGAAATAGCTAAGAAAATGCAAAGTGTAGCCAACCAAGGTAAGGCTAAATAAAAAATTTTTGACTGAGAAAATTATTCATTCTGGTGATTGGATAATTAAAAAGCACAGTAAGGATTATTTCCATTTACTGTGCTTTTTTCTTGTTTATTATTTTGATTTATAGTCAATATCGTGTTTTCGAAATGCACTGTTGTTTTTTATGATGTTCAGCGCTTTTTTATAACCATTATCTAGTTCATTCATCGTTTCGTAGTAGTATTTTTTGCCGTATAAGAGTCTTGCAATTACGGCTTTCACTTGCATGCGAATAAATTCATTAGATTTGTTTACTATTTGTTTGTTTTCACTGTCTTCTTCAGCAGCTAGTTTTAGTACTTTTTCCATTATCTTGGGATTGCTAAGCATTTCTTTGGCACATTCTTTGTAGTTTTCACCCTTTAATGAAAAGGCAGAATCTTTTATTTCCGAACGTATAGCTTTGCTTATCCAATGTGTTATTTTATCGGTATTTATATCGGTTTCTTTTATGCCAGCATTTTCTATGAACTCTATAAATTTTTCATGGACTTTTAGCTTTTTATAGTGCTTGTCGAAGTCTTCGTAGGTAGGATAGTCTTTCAAAATATCTTCTCTGTAGAGGTTGGAATATTCGAGGCAGAAGTTATCTATCAGTCCTTTCGATTTTATTTTTACATAGTAATCGCTTATTCGTGTAGTGTCTATAGGTACGAAAACATCAGGCATAATGCCTCCACCGCCATATACAACACGCTTGTTGTGAGTAAAGAATTTTACGCTATCGGGAATTCTTATGCTGTCGGGGTCCACTAGTTCTTTGTGCGATAGTCTATTCATAATGTCATTATAGTAATTCTTTAAACCATCGTTGTATGGTTTTTGAATACATCTACCACTAGGAGTGTAGTATCTAGACACCGTTAAGCGGAGTTGGTCGGAATTGCCTACAGGATACATTCTTTGTACAAGTCCTTTGCCATAACTTCTGCGGCCTATAACAATACCTCGGTCCCAGTCTTGTACAGCTCCTGCAACAATTTCGCTTCCACTTGCTGAATATTCATCGATAAGTATAACAAGTTTACCACTTTCAAACAATCCCTTGCTAGTGGAGTTATGAGTTTCTTTGCCAACACCTCGACCTTCGGTGTATACAATAAGCTTGTCTTCAGAAAGAAATTGGTCGGCTATATCTACGGCTACATCCATATATCCACCTCCGTTTCCTCGCAGGTCGAAGATTAGATTCTTTAATCCTTGTTCTTTCAGTTCGTTAAGTACCTTGGTAAGCTCCTCGTTGGACGAACGAGAAAATCTTTCTAATGCTATGTAGCCCGTAGTTTTATCTATCATAAAATAAGTGTTGATACTTTTGATAGGTATTTTACCTCTTTTTATTTCAAACTCTATTAGCTTGTCATCATTATTGCGACGCACACCAACATTTACGCGACTTCCTTTTTTGCCTCTTAGTTTTTTGTTACAATAACTATTGGTCACGGAGTCGCCAACGGCTTTGATTCCATTTATAGTAATTATTTTGTCGCCAGCTAGCAATCCTACATTTTCCGATGGTCCACCTTTTAAAACCTCAACAACGGTTATCGTGTCGTTCATAATATGATAGGCTACACCGATGCCTACGAATGTACCATTCAGTTCTTCGTTGCTTTTTTCTACGTCTTTAGCAGGGATAAACACACTGTGAGGGTCAAGTTCATGAAGTATTGTTGCAATACCTTTATTCATAATCTTATCCAAGTTTACCTCTTCCACATATAGGCGGTCTATCAAATTTATGGTTTGCGACACCTTATTATTGTTGAATAATCGTTGAGCAAAGGCTGTGCTAGAATTTAATACAATGAATGCCAAAGCTAAAAGTGTTTTATTTGTCATATACTATTATATATAGTTTAGTGTACTACAATTTTTGTGGTTATAAAAATCAATTCTATAACGTCATTTCCCCGAATTTTATTGTATATAGCTAGATTAATATGATTTATTCTGTAAACTGAAAAATAGTCGATTCTAATTAGGTATATTAATCGACTGAGACATGGTGTATTAGTCGATTAAATGAGTATGAATTAGTCGACTGAAAAACTTCAAAGGCTCGACTAAAAAATGTATAGAAGTCGACTCTATTTTTTTGGTTAGGAATAAAATGTATAGATGTCATGAAGTATAGGCAACTTCTAAAAATTCCACATTTCGGATAAACAAAAGAGTGTTCTTTGAAATTTTTGCGTGCTTTACGTTTTTTTTTCTTGGAATCTTTCTATTTCTTTTTCAATCGCATAGCCTGCTATGCTCAATCAAAAGAAAGTAGAAATCTTCTCA
>JAFZEK010000321.1 GCA_017560705.1 Bacteroidales bacterium
ATCCAACACTTCCGTACTAAAACTGAAAATCCAACAGATCTAATATACAAAATAGCAAACCTTAAATTAGATGGCAACAACATCTCAAACAGAGAATGGATAACAGTTGCTTCCATGTACGAACAATTGTTAGACTTTTTCCCATCCAAAGTAGACAGTACAATAGCCAAAGAATGGGAAGAAAATATGCCTCGTATAAATCAACTAGCAAGTAAATGCAACAACTTAATAGAAAGCAACATTGACAACAAAGAGATTCTTTATAATGCACAATATGCAATAGAACGACTTGCCACTACTGCAACCAAAAACTCATTGCGTGTCAATCTTTTCAACACAATGAACAATCCTACTACTTCCAACATCAAAGATTGCGAAGAAAAGTCGGAAGCACTGCTAAACAAACTACACAATCTAAAACACATATATATAAACATTTGGGATAGTGAGTGCAGAGCATATTCTAGAGATAATGTAACTGAAAGATACGACAGAGAAGCTTCTGTTATATTAAATGCTAAAAATCATGTATTCATCAACACCAATATATCAGAGAAAGGTATTCCTGTAGTATCCTTAAACACAGTATATAACAACTACCCAATCTACTACACTACCGATGGTGCTAAACCTTCTAAAACATCTAAAAAATACACTCAGCCATTTGAAATTCAACAATCATGTATCGTAAAGACTATAAGTTTTGATGAATTTGACAATTACACCGAAACCGAAAAATACATTCTACATCATAAAGGAATAGGACACTTGAAAAAGCTAAACTCCAACTACAGCAAATACAATGCTACATATTCAGCAGGTGGCGACAATGCTTTGCTCGACGGAGTAGTCGGTTCTAACTTCACTTATAAAGACGGACATTGGCAAGGATACCAAGGTTACGATGTGGATATAGAAATAGATTTCGGAAAGCAGACAACAATCGATCGCATATCAATGAGATTCTTGCAAAACACCTTCGATTGGATTTTATCTCCAAAAGAAGTAGAAATATATGTATCAAAAGACGGCACCAATTACAAGCTACTTACTAAAAAAGAATTTGACACCAAACATCAACTATCGGGAATTATCATAAATCCACTATCAGTAGAAGAGCTTAACACAACTACTCGCTATCTACGAGTGGTAGCAAAGAACCCAGGAGTATTGCCCGAATGGCATCCGGCTAAAGGCAATAGTTCATATCTATTTATAGATGAAATCATAATAGAATAAACCAATACCAAAGAACAACAGAGCCGATAAAAATTGATTCAAACACTTTTTATCGGCTTTATTATTTTGACCAACAAATCTTCATAAGAGATTACCATCCTACACTATAGTAAGGAATACACGTCTAAGTCCGTTTGACTTACAATGCAACTCTCCTAGCAAATTCCGAACATAGAATACCCGTTGCCACCGAAGCATTAAGACTTTCACAAGTACCTCCAATATTGGGAATCTGTATCTTATTAGTTATCTTATCTATTAAATTTTGAGATATACCTTTAGATTCATTACCTATTATCAAAACTGCTTTGTTTGGCAATGTTGCTGTGTACACATTTTCACCACCCAAGACTGCTCCAAAAACAGGAATTTTTTCTTCCAAGCAACCTTCGATAAATGTATCTAAATTAGTGTATTCCATATTTATACGAAACACTCCCCCCATTGTAGCTTGCACCACTTTGGAATTATAAATACTTGCAGTGTCGGGGCTACAGACAATGTTTCTTATCCCAAACCAATCGCAAATTCTCACTATAGTACCCATATTTCCAGGGTCTTGGATTTTGTCCAATACAACGGTCAAGTTATTTCCCAAAACATTAACAGTCTGAAACTCTTTACGTTTCACCAGCATCCACACTCTATTGGGACTCTTCATGCCACTGATACGCTCTAGGTCGGCTTGAGCCACCTCATAGATATTTTCGGGATTCACCTTTTTGCGTATTAATGTTCTGTTCTCTACAAACCATGCTTCTATGGCACACACTGCTTCTATTTCATAATCAGAGGCTAAAGCTTCTTTTGCCAGCTTATCACCTTCCACAACAAACACCCCATTCTCGTCGCAGAACTTTACCACCTTATACTGAGAATATTCTTTTAATTTGTTCTTAGAAATCATCGTTCTTCTATTAAATTTAAATTATATTCACCTATTATATAGGTACAAAAAGAACAAGAAAAAAATATTCTTTTCTTGTTCTTTTATTATATCAATGTATTAAAAAACAGTCGTCTTATGCTTTGTAGAAAGGCATACGAACAACTTTAGCTTTCAATAATTTTTCGCGAACTTTCACGAATATTTCAGCATCTTTCTTAGAGAAAGCAGATTTTACCAAAGCAGTTCCGATGTTCTTTCCAGTAGAAGGAGATGGAGAACCAGAACGTACTTCACCGATTACGTTTCCTTCAGCATCGCATACTTCGTAGCCACTACGAGGAATACCACGATCTACCATTTCGAAACCAACGATTTTCTTTTCTACACCGTTAGCTTTTTGAGCTTCAAATATATCGCGGTTGATAAAGTTGTTACCATCAACAAATTTTGTAATCCAACCCAAACCAGCTTCGATAGGAGAAATGTTATCATCTATTTCATGACCATATAGGCAGAATCCCATTTCCAAACGCAAAGTATCGCGGCAACCTAAACCAGCAGGTTTAATTCCAAATTCTTTACCAGCTTCAAATACTGCATCCCATACATTTTTAGCATATTTTGCAGGCATGTATATTTCGCATCCACCAGCTCCAGTGTAACCTGTAGTAGAGAAGATAACGTTTTCAATACCAGCAAAAGTAATGATTTGGAATGTGTAGTATTTCATATCAACTACGTTAGCACTAGTAAGCTTTTGCATAGCTTTCAAAGCGTTAGGACCTTGTACTGCCAATTGTGCCCATTGTTCACTTTCGTTTACAAATTCTTCACCAACTTTCAAGCCCATTTCTTCAGCTATCTTGCTCATCCATTGCCAGTCTTTGTCAATGTTAGCAGCGTTAGGAACCATGAAATAATGATCGTCAGCAACACGGTATACCAACATATCATCCACTATACCACCTTTACCATTTGGCAAACAAGTATATTGAACTTGACCATCTTCCAATGCAGCTACGTCGTTTACAGTAACGTATTGCATAAATTCTTTTGCTTTAGGTCCTTTTGCTCTAAATTCGCCCATGTGGCTAACGTCAAAAACACCTACATTGTTACGTACATTGTTATGTTCAATTGTCAATCCTTCATATTGAATAGGCATGTTGTAGCCAGCAAATTCAGCCATCTTTGCTCCCAATTCAATATGCAAATCTGTATAAGGAGTTGTCTTCATTTTGTGTTTATTTATTTGTTTATCAATCTGTTATATTTTATAGATAACATCGTATCTAGTCTACAAAGATACTTATTTTTTTTGACTTTTCTAGCAAAATATTGCAATACAGCCTTTTTTTTGTTACATTCCTTGGCAATATTACTTATAACAAACTGATAATTATACATCTATCATCTCATCATACTCAATTAAAAACTTCAATTCATAGATACAAAAACTCGCCAACAACAATGAAAAGACACACCGTTCCGAAGGTGCTGCAAAGCACAATCCTTACTGCCCATTTCAATCATCGCTATACTATTAATTATAGGTAACTTCTAAAAATTCCACGTTCTATGAAATGTTGTCATGAAAGAACTTTTGTGTGATTGACTTCGTCGATGTTGCTATCGCTCAAAAGAATTAATGCTTAGGCATTGCTCTTTAGCCGCTTAATCGCAACATTTGCGTTTCTTCTTGGAATCTTTCTATTTCTTTTTGGGGGCGCATAGCCCACTATGATAGGTCAAAAGAAAGTAGAAATCTTCGCAATAAAATTCCACAAATCACTTACAAAGCAATTTTTGAAGTTGCCTATAGTTCAATTTTCATTACCCTATAATGAGAAAAAAAATTACATCACGAGGAAAATCCATTTACATCACGAGGAAAATTTATCTGCATCACGAGGAAAATTCAACGGTATCGGAATGCATTTTCAGCACATCCAAGTATTCAACCATTCAAACCCAGGTATAAACGCTTTAACACCCGGGTTTCAACAGTATTCACACCTAGGTTTTAATAAAAGAAACTTTGTTGGCAAAATCTTTTCTCTGATATAGCTAATACTCAAAACCTTACATCTCTATCATTTTCCATCAACATGGTTGTAGGAATATATACTATACAATAGTATAGAAATATGATTTTTTTCTTGCAAAATAACTCAACACATCGATGCGAGCGAAATCGGATTCTATCTCACAACCATTCGCCCCCATTCCTCAGTTTTCCGCACAAATAAAGATAGTAAAACGGTTGCATTATTCGCAAGAAATATGTAATTTTGTGGCGATTTGTTGCGAAAGCATTTCAAGCATAAAAGTCTGATTTATTGCATAAAGCAAATAAAAGAAAGAAGAACCAAATAAAGATATTTATAAAATAGGAAAAACTATCACCGATGAATCGAGAAAGCAATTTTAGAGAAAAAGAGATATACAAAGTAACCATAGTGGGGAGCTTGGTAAATTTCCTTTTAGTTATATTCAAATTCACAGCTGGCATTATTGGTCATAGTACTGCAATGATGGCAGATGCCGTGCATTCGTTGTCGGATTTTGCTACGGATGTTGTTGTAATCATCTGTGTTAAAATATCTGGCAAACCGCAAGACGAGAACCACAAATACGGTCATGGAAAATATGAAACCCTAGCAACGGCAATAATTGGCACACTATTGCTATGCGTCGGTGTAGGTATTATGATAAATGCTGCAAGCACCATCATAGGCTATGCTCAAGGCAAAACATTGGACAAACCTGGCAACTTGGCACTTATAGCTGCCGCAGTGTCCATCATAGCCAAAGAAGGAATATACCAATACACTGCATGGAAAGGTAAAAGACTTAATTCAAAGGCAGTTACAGCAAATGCATGGCATCACAGAAGCGATGCTCTATCGTCCATTGGCACACTCGTAGGCATAGGCGGAGCTATACTTTTGGGCAATAAATGGACAGTTTTAGACCCTATTACAGCTCTGATTGTTAGCTTCTTCATCATCAGAGTGGCCATAAAATTAGCAAAACCTTGCATCGATGAGCTTTTAGAAAAATCGCTACCAAAGGAAACCGAACAAAAGATAATGGACATAATACAATCCATACCCGAAGTAAAGAGCCCTCACAACTTACGTACTAGACACATTGGCAATAATATAGCAATAGAATGCCACGTTAGAATGGACGGCAACATGAGTCTGCAAGCCGCTCACGATATTACTAGAACTATAGAAAGTAAACTGAAAAATGAGTTTGGAAACGACACCCACATAGGCATACATGCTGAACCTGAAAACTAATTTTTTAACATCAATAATAATGAAAAAAATACTAAAAAGCAAAAAAATACTATTTGCATCGCTTTGCATTATAAGCATTTGCACCAACGTACTAGCCCAAGAACACCTTGCTAATCGTTATTGGCTAGGCATTTTAGAAGAAGCCTCGTTGCCTCTTAATCTTCATTTCGAAGTGCAAGACAAAGACACTGTGCCAATGCTCTACAGCCCAATGCAAAGCAATGAAAAAATAGCACCATCATCGTTTCGTATAGACGCGGACACGCTGACCATATCTGTTAAAAGTCTAAACATGGAAGCCCGATGGATATACAACCACTTGGATTCCAGTTTCAGCGGAGAAATGAAGCAGCACGGTAGCAAAATGCGCATAACGCTAAAACCCAGCCATGGAATATTCAGCCCAAGACGTCCTCAAGAGCCTATGCCACCTTTTTCTTACACTGAAGAAGAAGTGGTTATTGCCAACAAAAAAGATGGTGTAACATTGCATGGCACACTCACTTATCCCAACAGCGGAAGCAACTTTCCTGTGGCAATACTCATAACAGGTTCGGGAACACAAAACCGTGACGAAGAAATATTTAAGCACAAACCTTTCAAAGTTTTAGCCGACCATTTGGCAAAAAACGGCATAGCCACACTACGCTGCGACGATAGAGACTTCGGCAAACTATCCGAAAGCAACACTACTAGCTTCGACTCGGCCAAAGACATTGAATGTCAAATAAAATTTCTAAGCTCTCATCCTAAGATTGACAAGAAGCGAATAGGACTCATCGGTCATAGCGAAGGGGCAATCATAGCCTCTATAGTGGCAGCCAACAAGAAAACGAAGGTGGACTTTGTGGTCTTCCTTGGTGGTCCCGGTGTGGACGGAAAAGAGACACTACTATTGCAAAACAAACAGATTTTCAGTTTAAACGGCATAAGTGACCAACTTATTGACACACGTCTAGCAGTGCTAAAAGAGATATTCGACAGCATAAGCACTGGCAAAGACCTAGCAATAGCCACCACCAACAGCATAGTGAAGAGACACGCCAAAGGCATAAGCAAGGACGATATAAAAACTATCGGGCTGAATCCCAAAGGCGTAATAGCCCTCACCTATCAACTAAAAAGCAACTGGATGAAGACCTTCCTAAATTTAGACCCTTGCCCCTATTTGGGAAAGATTAAATGCCCTATCCTAGCGCTGAACGGCGAAAAAGACTGTCAGGTATTGCCAAACGAAAACCTCAAAGCCATAGAAAGGTGCACCAACGGTAATACAAAAACAATGATAATCCCAGATTTGAACCACTTATTCCAAACCTGCCAAACAGGCAATCCTGATGAATACATGTTCATCGAAGAAACATTTTCACCTACAGCATTAAACGCTATAAGTGATTGGATTATTTCATATTATAAATAATAGCATTATAATGAGGGTAAATGAATTTACCCTCATTATAATTATACCAATACCGACACAAACAATATTGGAAAAATCCGCAATTTACCTACAAAGTAATCTTTAATAAATACAACGGCAAGCAATTAACCCAGCTATTTACATAGCTCATTGGTCTCAGCTACAACGTGAATATCAATTGGTACCG
>JAFZEK010000322.1 GCA_017560705.1 Bacteroidales bacterium
ATATATACTATTTAATTATAGATACTACTAATTATATTCAGCAATAATATCTTTCACATTGTCGGGAGTAAGACGACCATACACTTTGTCGCCAACCATAACAACAGGAGCCAAACCACAAGCACCTACGCAACGCAAACAGTTCAAAGAGAACTTACCGTCTTTGGTAGTTTCGCCGACATTGATATTCAACTGACGCTTGAATTCATCCAACACTTTTTCAGCACCACGCACATAACATGCAGTACCAAGGCATATTGATATTGGGTGTTCGCCCTTAGGTTGCATAGTGAAGAAAGAGTAGAACGATACTATACCATACACTTGAGCCACTGGCATATTAAGTTCCATAGCAACTACTTCTTGAACTTCGGCAGGTAAATATCCGAATGCGCCTTGCACTTGGTGCAACACATTGATTACTTCTCCCGATTTATTATCAAAGGATTTACATATATCTTTGATAGTTTTTATCTTGCTTTCTGACAATTTTATTGTAGCCATAATAATAAATTCTTTTTTAGATGTTATTCGTTTTCAATCTTATTAGACCTATCGAAATAGTGAGTATGTAATAATTCGTGCGATTTGTGTCCGCATGGTTCGCCAAGGAATTCTTTGTAAATACTCATAACCGATGGGTTTTCGTGTGATTTACGGATAGGTTTGCCTAGGTCTTCACGATAAATAGCATCCATACGTTTGCGAATTATGTCGCTATCACCATGATGATAAGGTTGGCCGGCACCACCAATACATCCGCCTGGACATGCCATCACTTCCACAGCATGGAACTGACGAGGATTGCCATTTCTTACCTCTTCCATAATAGTGCGAGCATTGTTTAATCCATAAACTACAGCCACATTAATAGGAGTACCGGCAAAATCCACAGTAGCAGTCTTTATGCCATCGAAACCTCTAAGACCTACAAAGTCTATACTTTCCAATGTTTTCTTAGTGAACACTTCGTAAGCAGTACGCACTGCTGCTTCCATAACACCACCGGTAGCACCAAATATTACAGCAGCTCCTGTAGATTCGCCAAGTGGAGAATCGAAGTCTTCTTCCGGCATTTCGCTCAAATCTAGGTTATATTGTTTTATCATGTGAGCCAATTCGCGAGTAGACAATGAGAAATCTACATCAGGATTTCCATTTACTTTAAACTCTTCGCGAGCAGCTTCATACTTCTTAGCCAAACATGGCATGATAGAAACCACTACCATATCTTCGCGTTTTATGCCTAGCTTTTCAGCCCAATAGCTTTTAGCTACAGCACCAAACATTTGTTGTGGCGATTTGGCTGTAGAAGGATATTCCAACATATCGGGGAAGTTCTTTTCATAGAACGATACCCAACCGGGGCAGCAAGAAGTAAAGATAGGCAACTTAGCAGTTTTGTCGCCAGACAATACTTTGCCTATACGTCCTAGCAATTCAGTACCTTCTTCCATAATAGTAAGGTCGGCACTCCAATCGGTATCAAACACATAGTCGAAACCAAGGCGACGCAAAGCAGCAGCCATCTTGCCTGTTACTATTGATCCCGGTTCCATACCGAACTCTTCGCCTAATGCTACACGCACTGCAGGAGCAGTTTGTACTACAACGGTTTTCTTAGGATCTGCGATAGCTTTCATTACATCTGCAACATTATCCACCAATGTCAACGCACCTACAGGACACACTTGTACGCATTGTCCACAGTTGATACACGAAGAATCGGCCAAAGCTTGTTCGAAAGCAGGAGACACTACGGCATCAAAACCACGATTTACAGCCGACAAAGCACCCACGCTTTGGATTTTGTTACACATTGTTTCACAACGACGGCACATTATACATTTGTCCATATCTCTTTCTATAGACAAAGTGCTGTCTTTTTTATATGTAGATTGTTCTCCTTTAAAAGGAATTTCACGAATGCCAAGTTTTTGAGCTAAAGTTTGCAATTCACAATCGCCCGATTTAGAACATTGCAAACAATCATTTGGGTGATCTGAAAGGATAAGTTCCACCACAGTTTTACGAGCGTTAATAACTCTAGCGCTGTGAGTATGAACTATCATACCTTCCATAACATCAGTAGCACAAGCAGGAGCTAAGTTTTTGCGTCCTTCTACTTCTACCACACAAACGCGGCAACCGCCAGGTTTGTTTTCAAATTTCATTCCATTAAGTTCAAAATAACATAAAGTAGGAATGTTTATGCCGGCTTGGCGAGCAGCTTTTAATATTGTTGTGCCTTCGGCAACTTCTATTGGCTTATTATCTATTGTTAGTTTTACCATTTCTGAATCCAATTTAAGTTTGTTACTCCAATTATTATTTGATAGAAATTGCACCGAACTTACATTTTTCGATACATGCACCACACTTGATACAAACACTAGAATCTATAGTATGAGGCATTTTCTTTTCACCCTTAATTGCATTAACAGGACAATTTCTTGCACATGCTGTACATCCAACACACTTAGCTTGGTCTATTTCGTAACGCATCAATGATTTACATACACCAGCTCTACACTTCTTATCCACAACGTGTTCTACATATTCATCCCAGAAGTTGTCTAGTGTTGACAATACAGGGTTTGGCGAAGTTTGACCCAATCCGCAAAGTGCAGTATCTTTTATCACAGCTGCAAGGTTGCGTAGTTCATAAAGGTCTTCCATTGTACCATTGCCTTTAGAAATCTTAGTAAGCATTTCGCACAAACGCTTGTTGCCCACGCGGCAAGGAGTACATTTACCACAACTTTCTTCGCAAGTAAATTCTAGATAGAACTTAGCAATAGACACCATACACGAAGTTTCGTCCATAACAACCATACCACCCGAACCCATCATAGAGCCGGCAGCAATAAGGTTATCATAATCTATAGGAGTATCTAGGTGTTTCTTTGTCAAACATCCAACCGAAGGGCCACCGGTTTGAACAGCTTTAA
>JAFZEK010000323.1 GCA_017560705.1 Bacteroidales bacterium
CTGAATTGAAAAAATACTATATGGAATATAAATAACAATGTTCCGATAAAGCAATTCATCTAAAACCACAAAGGATAAAAATAAAATCCTTGGAGATAAATTTGAAAACATATAGGGAAAGCATACGAAAAACCCGGGTGTTCGAGGGTAAAAGACCCGGGTCTTTACACAATGAAAACCCAGGTTTTTCGGGGTAAATACATTTGACTTTTTAAATTTATCTCCTATGTTTTCGGATTTATCATTTGAGATATTGAAAGCAAGATGTTATTTCTTCATTTCGGAATTGTAGAATACGAAGTTTCCATCGAATACATCTACCACTATATTGTCGCTAGGACGAATCTTGTCGGCGAGTATTTCCTTTGATAGTTCGTTGAGAATCCTACGTTGGATAACACGCTTCACAGGGCGTGCGCCCATAGTTGGGTCGTAACCTATCTCGGCCAAATGCTCTATGGCTTCGTTGGTAATGGTTAGTTTTATATCGTTCTTTAGCAGCATATCTTCCACCACCTTCATCTGTATTCGCAACACATCTTTTATTTCGTCCCTTGTCAGAGGAGTAAACATAATAATCTCGTCTATACGGTTTAGGAACTCCGGCCGTATTGTTCGGCGTAGCATCTCCATCACCTCGTCTTTAGTGCTGTCGTAAACGCGGTCGGCATCGGCTGCATTTATGTTGGTCATGCGTTCTTGTATTATATTAGAGCCCATGTTGGATGTCATAATAATAATGGTATTCTTAAAGTCGGCAATACGCCCTTTGTTGTCAGTAAGCCTACCATCTTCCAGCACTTGCAGCAGTATGTTGAACACATCGGGGTGAGCTTTCTCTATCTCGTCGAACAAGACAATGGAGTACGGTTTTCGGCGTACAGCCTCGGTAAGTTGTCCACTTTCGTCGTAGCCTACATAGCCCGGAGGCGCTCCTATAAGACGCGACACCGAATGACGTTCCTGATACTCGGACATATCGATACGCACCATCATGTTCTCGTCGTCAAACAATGTTTCGGCCAAAGTTCTAGCCAGCTCAGTCTTACCCACACCGGTGGTTCCCAAGAATATAAATGAGCCTATAGGGCGTTTGCCATCGCTAAGCCCAGTGCGGTTTCGGCGTATGGCATTGGCTATGGTTTCTATAGCTTCGTTTTGTCCTACCACACGCTTGTGCATCTCGGCTTCGAGGTTAAGAAGTTTTTCCTTTTCGCTTTGCAGCATACGAGTTACAGGTATACCGGTCCAACGGGAAACCACTTCGGCTATCTGTTCGCTATCCACCTCTTCGGTTATCATAGCCGAGTCGGCTTGCATATCCTTCAGGCTTTGCTTTAGTAGCTCTATGGTTCTTTCGGCTTCCTTTATTTTGCCATATCTCAGCTCGGCCACTTTGCCATAGTCCCCTACCCTTTCGGCTTGCTCAGCCTCGAACTTGTAGGTTTCAATGTTCTTACCTTCTTCCTGAATCTTTTCCACTATATTCTTCTCCGACTGCCATTTGGCTTTCATCTTATTGCGTTCTTCGCTTAGGTTGGCAATCTCTTCGGCAAGGTTATGTAGCTTTTCGGCATCGTTCTCACGCTTTATGGCTTCGCGTTCTATCTCCAATTGGCGTATTCTACGTTCTATCTCATCAAGCTCTTCGGGCACGGAATCAATCTCCAACCGCAACTTTGCCGCAGCCTCATCGATAAGGTCAATAGCCTTGTCCGGCAAAAAACGGTCGGTGATATATCTGTGCGAAAGTTCGGCGGCAGCAATTATAGCTTCGTCCTTTATATGCACTTTATGATGCACCTCGTAGCGTTCCTTCAATCCACGAAGTATTGAAATAGTGTCGGCCACATCAGGTTCATCTATTATCACACTTTGAAAACGACGTTCCAAAGCTTTGTCTTTCTCGAAATACTTTTGATATTCGTTTAGCGTAGTAGCCCCAACAGCTCTCAACTCACCACGAGCCAAAGCGGGCTTAAGTATATTGGCAGCATCCATAGCACCTTCGCCACCGCCGGCTCCCACAAGGGTATGTATCTCGTCGATAAAAAGTATTATCTCTCCATCGGCTTCGTTTATTTCGCGCACCACGCTCTTCAAACGTTCTTCAAACTCGCCTTTATACTTTGCACCGGCCACCAATGCACCCATATCTAAGGAGTAGATTGTTTTTGTTTTCAAGTTTTCGGGCACATCGCCACTTACTATTCTTCGTGCCAAGCCTTCGGCAATGGCAGTCTTGCCCACTCCGGGTTCGCCTATAAGTATTGGATTATTCTTGGTACGTCGCGATAGTATCTGCAACACACGGC
>JAFZEK010000324.1 GCA_017560705.1 Bacteroidales bacterium
ATTATCACTGCGTTAACCATGCAAATTCCTGCGGAAACGCTATCGCAAACTCACTGGGTTTGCTTCACGCAGAGACAGGGTTTTCCTACTTCGGAGCTAGGTACTATGATTCGGATTTAATGACCGGGTGGCTTAGTGTGGATCCTATGGCGGATAAGTATCCTGGCTTGTCGCCTTATGCTTATTGTGCTTGGAACCCGGTGAAGCTGGTGGACCTGGATGGGGAGGAGATATATTATAGAGAATTGGAAAAAGATTACATATATAGAAAGGATAATAATGGAAACTACAATTTCTTTGACAAAAATACTGGAGAAATATATACAGGAAATAATTCCCAATTTGTAGAAGAACTTGTTAGTGCTTTGGGTACATTAAAGTCAAAAAATCATAGGAATAGATTAGTATCGCACTTTGAAGGGAGTGCGAAAAAAGATGTTTATATTTCAAGAGGTAATGTAAACGTATCTGAGAATAATTGTATTGGTTTGACCAATGATACTAATTTACCAATTCCTGTGGCAAGTTCTGCTCAAGAAGAAATTCAAACCATGTTACCTGAAATGTTTGTAAGTTTAGCTCATGAAATGGCTCATGTTCGAGATTGTTATAATGATTTTAATTCTAAATCAGAAGAAATCAAAGAGAAACGAGCTATGTTTACAGAAAACTTAGTAAGAAGAGAACATTGGATTCGTCAGAGAACGTATTCTGGTCTGAAAGGTATGGAAGTAGATTTTGACTCATATCCCGCTGTAACTTTTCCTCCACTATTTTTACCCATGTTAATTAATAAATATTTAAAGATATGAAACGATATATTTTATTGTTAATGATAATACCAACAATATTACTATTATATAATTGTTCTAATGATAATTATACGAGCATGTTGCATAAGTCGACCAAAGAATGTATTAAGAGAAACTATAAAAAAGATCTTGAACATTACTATTCTTTAAAAAAATATGGCAGAATCAATTTTGTACTAAATAGTTTAGATTCTGTTGTTAATAAACTTGTTGCCGAAAGAGGTTATGATACTATATATGTATCTGAAAATTATGGTCCTCCATTGTCTGGATATTATAATTTTGTGTGGAGAAAAGGAGATCAGTACATATATGAAATCTCTCATTATAAATGCTACAAGATGGCAAAAATAAATGTATATGAAGATCAAAAAGAATATTTTCCTTTGATTGAAAATTGGAATAAAAATGAAATTTACAGAGTGTCTAGTCTAAAACCATTGGCGTGGTGCAGCAGAGGTGTGAAAAGAGAAATTGTTGCAAATAGGCTGATATTTAAAAATAAAAAATGTATTAGTGTAGAATCTATAATTTTTGGTGAGATAGATTTTTTCAGAGAAAAAAAACTAATGAGAAATAAAAAGATTGGCGAATAAATTATTAATTGCAAAGAAATGAAGATAAGTATTTTGTTACTAATAGGTGTAGTTGCTACATTGTTATTTTCGAATTGTGCAACCAACAACTATGCAAAGTTGCTATATGATGCAAATATAAAAGAGATAAAAGAGATTTACAAACTAGAAACAGAACGTTTTGTCGAGCAAAGTAAGTACGATCGGAATGAAGAAAGATTAAATTTTCTCATAAATAAAATTGTTACTAAAAAAGGATTTGATATTGTATTTCTTTTGGAGTTTAAAAATCCACCAATGTATGAATATTCAGCTTTTCTATGGAACAATAAAAAAATCTATGAACTTTCGGGTAATAATCAATATGTAGAGAAATACTGGGGTAGCGTTTCCAAAAAACATAAACATATCGATGATTATATATTACTGGTTGAGAAATGGAATGAAAATAATATCCACGCAATGTCGTATGAAAAACCATTGTCATACGATGAGTCAGAAGGAAAAAGAAAAGTTGTTGCAACTAGAATGATATTTAAAGATAAAAAATGTATCGATGTGGAGACTATTATATTTGATGAAATAGATTTTGATTCAACAATAACTCCGTGGATTATTGAATAATCACAAAAAAATAATAGCATCATATATAATACATAGGAGAAATACGCATCAAAACTATATATAGGCAACTTCTAAAAATTCCACGTTTCGGATAAATAAAAGAGTGTTCTTTGAAACTTTTGCGTGCGTTGACTTCGTCGATGTTGCTATCGCTCGAAAGAGCTAATGCTGGGGCATTGCTCTTTACTCGCTTAATCGCAACGTTTGCGTTTTTTCCTGGAATCTTTCTATTTCTTTTTGGGCTGCATAGCCCGCTATGATGGGTCAAAAGAAAGTAGAAATTTTTCTAGCAACATCGACGAAGTCAGTATTCCACAAATCACTTGCAAAGCAATTTTTAGAAGTTGCCTTTAAAACGTTTTTTTGATTTGTATACATAGAAAAGCTTATTCAACGGAAATGAAAATGGATTTTTTTCTCCGAAGTTGTCATTAGGAGTTGTCTTTAAACTTTTCAACAAAGACATATTTGGTGCTACACAATTGTTTAAAATATCGTATCTTTGTGGAAGAATAAGTTATATGCTTTCGAGATGTATTGTGGTTTAAATTAATAGATTATGTTGCAGTAAAGGTTTGGTAGGAAGGTGTGTTTTTTAGAGTTGATGCCGAAATATTGTCGTTTTTTTGCTGAATAATGAATGACAAGATAAGAAATGTTTTGCTCGAAAGTGTTTATAGGCAATGCAAGTGTGAAATCAAACTAACCATAAAAAATGAGAACGAAAAATATAGGTATACAGTTGAGAAGCTTTTTTGCGAGCAAAAGTTTTTTGTCGAGAATAATATTTGCAAACATAGCATTGTGGCTGGCAATGTTGCTATTGGATGTTTTGGGTTTCCTGTTTATGTTGGGACAGGGAGAAGCCGAAAGTTTTATGTATAGCTTTTTTGCATTGTCGTCGGACGTGTCGACGGTTTTGCATAGACCTTGGACGGTGTTCACCTATATGTTTTTACATTCGGGTTTTTTCCATTTGTTGTTCAATATGCTTATGCTTTATGTTGGTGGCATATTGTATTCACAATATTTGGGGCAAAAGAAGTTGATAACGACGTATTTTGCTAGTGGCTTGGCAGGAGGGGTGCTGTTTATATTGGCATGGAATATATTTCCTGTTTTTTCGGATTCTACAGCTTATGCAGTAGGAGCATCAGCCGCTGTTTTGGGTGTTTTTGTAGCGGTGGCTACCTATATGCCGAACTACAGCGTGTCGTTGTTGTTGATAGGCAATGTTAAGTTGAAATACATAGCAATAGCGTTGGTAGTTATAGATTTTCTTAGCATAGGGAAAGGCAATTCGGGAGGGCATATAGCACACTTGGGAGGAGCTTTGTATGGGTTTTTATCAGTCTATTTGCCACGAAAAGTGAAGATGCCCAAACATAAAAATATATTTAAAAAGGTAACAATAAATAAGAAAAAGACCGAAAACACGTTTAAAGCAGAACGACCACTCTCCGACGAAGAGTACAATAGGCGTAGGGCTGAAGAGCAAAAACGCATAGATGATATTTTGGATAAAATATCGAAGTACGGTTATGAGCGGTTGACAAAAGAAGAAAAAGAATTCCTTTTTAAGTCATCAACAAAAAGATAAAAATTCATGAAGAAAGTACTGTCTGTAGTAGTATTGATAATAAATATAGTCTTTGTAGTTCTTTATTTTGTATCTACATTGGCAGGAGTAGTGAAACCTTCGCAGTGTGTGTGGGTGTCGTTGCTTAGTTATTGTTATGTCGTTTTTCTGGTTATAAATGTAGGTTTTGTATTGTTTTGGTTGTTTTTTTCGAACAAGTATTTTCTTGTATCGTTGTTGGCAATACTGGTAAGATATGCATTTGTGCCACTTTACTATCAAACATCAGGAACAGACAACCCAACCGACGAAAGGTTTTTGCGTTTTATGACGTTCAATGTACATCATTTTACACGAGAAGATGATGCTTGCTTGCAAACTATAGCCCTGGTGGATGATAAAAATCCTGACGTTATATGCTTTCAGGAGTTTGCCTCCAAACCCGGGAAAATAAGCGTTTATGACACACTGCGAATGCGTGGCTATAAATATAACTACAGTCATGTGAAATGGAAAAATACTCCGAGAGGTACTACCATATTTTCCAAATATCCAATAATAAGCAAAGGTAGGGTAGATAGTAATAGATGTATATATGTGGATTTGAAGTTGCCGAACGATACATTGAGGGTTTACAATGTGCATTTGGCATCTTACAGGCTAGACAATGAGGACAAAGATGAGCTGGAACGTTTGAAACACGGCGACATGACGGAACGAAGCGAGAAAACGTTGCATAAATTCAAAACCACGGCATTGGCACATGAGGCCGAATTAGAACAGTTGATAAGTCATATAGGTTCATCGCCCTATAGGTCGGTGATGTGTGGCGACCTCAACGACACTCCGGCTTCGTACACCTATCAACAACTTAAGGATTTATATGTGGATAGCTTTGTGAAAAAAGGTGAGGGCTTGAGCACTACGTATAATGGAGTGTTTCCTGCATTTAGGATAGATTATATTTTGCATCACAAGGGGCTGATAACGGATTCGTATAAAAGGCTGAAGGTGGATATATCCGACCACTATCCTGTTTTTGTAAGTATAGAAATACCAGAGTTATGCAACAGCGAGAGCGATACCGACGCGTAATATCTTATTTCGAAGAAACACGTCCGATAGCTAATAGCGAGTTGAACTATTCCAACCCCTTTGAGTTGTTGGTGGCTGTTATATTGTCGGCACAATGTACGGATAAGCGAGTGAATATGGTGACACCAAGTCTTTTTGCTGCTTATCCTGATGCTCGGGCAATGTCCGAGGCTACAGCCGAGGAAATATTTTCCTACATAAAATCTATATCATATCCCAACAATAAAAGCAAGCATTTGGTGGGCATGGCAAAAACATTGGTTAGTGATTTTTCCGGCGAAGTGCCGTCGGATGTGGCAGAGCTTCAAAAGCTGCAAGGTGTAGGGCGTAAGACTGCCAATGTTATAGCATCGGTAATATTCAATAAGCCGGCTATGGCGGTGGATACTCACGTCTTTAGGGTGGCCAATAGAATAGGTCTTACCAATAATTCAAAAACACCACTCGAAACGGAGACAACGCTGATGAAGCATATTCCTGCGGAGAAAGTGCCTGTAGCTCATCATTGGCTTATTCTGCACGGACGGTATGTGTGTACGGCTCGTAGGCCGATGTGTCATGAATGTGGACTGACCGATGTGTGTAAGCATTACATTGCCATGCAGAAGAAAAAGAAAGAAACAGAGTAAAGAAAACAATATTTGTTTATGGAACAGTTGATGAAATATTTTCCCGGATTGACCACAAAGCAACAAGAGCGTTTTGCGGTTCTTCCTAGTTTGTATAGCGAATGGAACGAAAAGATAAATGTCATTTCACGT
Source organism: Bacteroidales bacterium (assembly GCA_017560705.1). Taxonomy (GTDB): domain Bacteria; phylum Bacteroidota; class Bacteroidia; order Bacteroidales; family P3; genus HGM05376. The sequence continues at coordinate 5,447 of JAFZEK010000324.1, forward strand.
AAGGATATAGAGAATTTATATGAAAGACATGTTATCCACTCTTTGGGGATAGCCAAGGTTATGCCTTTTTTGGCAGGAGCTAGAGTGCTAGATGTTGGCACTGGTGGTGGTTTTCCGGGTGTGCCGTTGGCTATAATGTTTCCCGAAACGAATTTTATGTTAGTGGATTCCATAGGGAAAAAGATAAAAGTGGTGAATGCTGTGGTGGAAGCCCTTGGACTGACTAATGTGGTGGCTCAGCAAATGAGAGCCGAACAGGTGAAAGGAACTTTTGATTTTGTAGTGGGTAGAGCTGTTACAGATATGAGGGATTTTGCTCCGTGGGTGCAAGGTAAGATACATCATAACAACAAACATTGCTTGCAAAATGGTATTATATGTTTGAAAGGTGGCGACTTGGAAGAGGAACTGCGACCTTTTGGCGACAAGGCTACGTTGTACAACCTTAGCGACTACTTTGCCGAGGAGTTTTATGAAACTAAGAAAGTGGTACACATACATTTTCAAAAATAAGAGAGAGTATAGAAATGCAAGCCTACTCCCATATATCCATAGCTATACCTATGCTAGCAGAGATGGAGGCATTGCCGCAACTGCTGGAGTGCCTGAATAATCAAAGCTTTCGGAATTTCAGTGTGTATGTATGCGTTAATAATCCCGAAGAATGGTGGGATAATCCGTCGACGATGGTGCAATGCAAGGAAAATATGGAAGCTATAAAGATATTACAGTCATGTAAGGATTTTCCAATAACAGTAATAGATAAAGCTTCAAAAGGAAAAGGATGGCAAG
>JAFZEK010000325.1 GCA_017560705.1 Bacteroidales bacterium
AAAACATTAGGGGATAAAGGAGTTATGTCATTATTTAGAAAGTTAGTGCATAAAGATGATCCAACAAAAAGTTACGGAGTTGTAAATGGAGATGATGATTGGAAGAATGTATCAATGTTGGTGTATAATGTCAATATTGGAACTGTACTTATATTTCAAGATATAGAAACTATGGAACGAATAAAAGTAATATCAGATTTTTTGACAACAGCACTAACTAAACCGGAAATATTAAAGAATATAGAACAGGTAGTGAAATAATATAGAATTAAATACAAAATAATTGTAATGAATAAAAGATTATTAAAAAGTATGCTACTAGGAGTAGCACTAGCAGGAACAATGGCATCGTGCCAAAAAGATGAAATGAAAAATGATATACTAGTATATCATGAAATGAGCCAAAAGAATTTGGCTCAAGTAAACCTTACTCTCCGTTATTGGATTGACGGCGTGGAATATCAAATGGAATTAATACAAAAAAGAAACAATAAATAATAATAAAAAATGGAGGACCCAAAACATGAAGAAAAATTTAATTACATTGCTGTGTATATTATTCGGCATTCAAAGCGTGGTTTATAGTCAAACGGATACTATTTATAACCGACATCCTAGTTATCATTACACTTCGTGGTGCGACTCATGTATTGATTTAGGTAATCCGGCGTATCTTAATGGTCCACTTCATAAAGATGCTACGTTTCTAGAAGCTGTATATCAATATACAAATGAACCATTGGAAATAATAGGAGTGGCAGTATCTGTAAATAAAGTTTCTTATCAAGATACTACAAGAGTTCCAGAATATGTGCTATTGTTAGATGGAGTAGATGATAGTATGCAATATGTGCTAATAGATTCCGCTCGCTGGGACACTGCCACAAGAAAGGTTATGAATGTAGAACAAAGAAAGTTTGAGGTTGTAGGATATACGTATGATACAATTTATGACGAGAATGGAAATGCATGGTTAGATCCTAAAGCGGTTTATGATACAATTGATTGGTATGAACCAATAAATATATTCGAAGCATATTTTAAAGCTCCTATTACAGTAACAGACTCGTTCTTTGTAGGTGTAACTTATTTTAATAATGTGCCAGTTCCTCCATTCAGCGATATGCAGCCATACCCCGAAGGATTTTATTATTTACATGAAGCTACTGCGTACGAATATGCTGTAAATACGTGGACAAGTTGTAAACATTATGCACCTGAAATATGCAGCTTTGATGGAGGTAGAACTTGGAAAAGAAGATATCCTGTTCTTAGTGATGGCGATCCTTATAATAATGTATATTATTACCGATTAATATTCCCTATTATTCGAGTTAAGGACACTTTCAATGTACAAGTAATGTCTAATGATGAAATGTACGGCACGGTGCACGGCGGCGGTGCTTATCTTGAAAACAGCAGTGTAACTATTACAGCAGTGCCTGCTGAGGGTTATAAGTTCATAATGTGGAACGATAGTGTAACCACTAATCCTCGCACATTTACACTAAAACAAGATACAGTGTTTACAGCTTACTTTGCCGAGGCTGCACAATACACAGTGGAAGTTGCTTCGGCAGATTTGTCGCAAGGTACGGTTCAAGGCGGCGGCACCTACTACGAAACATCTACTGCTACTATTATCGCAGTGCCAAACGAAGGCTATAAGTTCGCAATGTGGAACGATAGTGTAACTGCTAATCCACGTACATTGGTAGTAACACAGGATACAACATTTACAGCTTACTTTGAAGTGAAGATTGGCATAGCTGAAGCAGAAACAGCTGGAGAGTTATTCAGTATATCGCCAAACCCAACTACCAAGAACTTGCAAATAACCATAAGCCAAGAAGGTGTTTACACCATGGAGATATATTCCGCCAACGGTGTAATGCTAAAACAAGAAAGCATAGCCAATATGTCCACCATAGATGTATCTGATTTATTGGCCGGAAGCTATGTTATCAAGATCTACAACGACAACTTCTCCGGTGTAAGAACATTTGTAAAGAAATAGAAACTTTGTCATATTATAATTTCAAGAACATCCATGAGGCTAGTAAGAGCTGCATGGGTGTTCTTTTTTTAAGAAGTTGCCATCTTGCAAAAATCCTAAGTATGGATTAGGGTTAAAAGCTACTATATTTGCGTATTGCAACCCCCACACTTAGGGGTCGTAACTATGGCACTTACGAGCCCTAAGTGCCATAGTTTTGCATCGTAAGTGTGGGGGTTGTGTGATTTGCTGATTTAGGTTGTCACTTTTGTATATTATGGACATGTTGTAGTGTTTTGCATTTCTTTGTTGAGTGTGCAACAAAAGAAGTTCTTTTTTTTGTAGGGAGAAAGAAAATTTATTCAGGCAACGTCTAAAAATTGCTTTGCGGAATACTGACTTCGTCGATGTTGCTATCGCTCGAAAGAGCTAATGTTTAGGCATTGCTCTTTACTTGCTTAATCGCAACGTTCTTGAGAAGATTTCTAGTTTCTTTTGACCCATCATAGTGGGCTATGCGACCCCAAAAGAAATAGAAGGATTTCAAGAAAAAATGCAACGCACGCAAAAGTTCTTTTGTTACATGGTAATATTTCAGAGGACGTGGAATTTTTAGAAGTTGCCTTCATGTAGGTGCTATTTGCTTTCATGCGGAAGAAAAAATGACGATATGCGGCTATGCAACTAGAAAAAAACGAAGAAAAATGTTCTAAGAAGGGTATTATTTTTGAGTAAGGGTGTTTTTTTCTTGTAAAATGTGCAATATAAGAGGATTATAAGTCTTGTGTAGCCGTGTTGTAAGCTTTTTGCAATAGGAGTGAAATACTATTATTTTAGTGTTACTATCTTATTTATAGTAATATACAGAGATAATAGGTGTTGTGTGCAACACATGAGGTCAAAAACTGATAAATTTCGGATTTTTTTCTAGAAAATATCACGATTTTTACCCCAAAAAGTGTTTTTTTTATGAAAAAAGTTTTAGATAGAAAACTTTGTTTTACAGTGTTTTAATGTGCGAATAGGAAGAAAAAGTAAAAAAAATGCAGAAAATATTTGGTGGAATGAAAAAAACGCTGTATCTTTGCAATCGAAATTAGTCACGGAGAGATGGGTGAGTGGCTGAAACCAACAGTTTGCTAAACTGTCGTACTCGATTAGGGTACCGGGGGTTCGAATCCCCCTTTCTCCGCGAAGAAGAGATAAAATTCGGGATGTAGCGTAGTCCGGTTATCGCGCCTGCTTTGGGAGCAGGAGGTCGCAGGTTCGAATCCTGCTATCCCGAC
>JAFZEK010000326.1 GCA_017560705.1 Bacteroidales bacterium
AATAATACCGCTTACAGTTTTTGTTTCAGCTTCGGCAGGCTCTACAACTACTCTGTCTGCCAATGGTTTAATGTTCAATGTTGACATCTTATTTCTATTTTTATATGTTAGTACTTATTTTTTTACTTTATTTCTATTTCAAATTACATATTATACCACATCCATTTTCGTGCCAATGTGGTTTTTGTCAGCAGTTTTATGACACAATGTCATACCTATTATTTATTCTTTATTCTTCATGTCATATTGTCCGACCCCTATAGCTTATTCCGATGTCAGATACAACAAAGTATTACCGACCGAAGGAAAGAACAATATTAAAACTACAAATAGTTGTGAAACAACCAATGAAAAATGGTAATTTCAACCAACAAGTATACGAAACAAAGAAAACACTATCTCGGTTCAACAGATTGAAAAAAATTATAACCAAACAAAGGATTTTTCTTTTCAAACAAAATATCTGCCAATCTAGCGAGACATGGCCAATCTAAATCCGCAACTGCGATAAGAAAACTCTGGCTTACCACCATCTCTATTTATCACTCTGCAATCGTTATCATCATTTATCCAACCACCACCTCTTAGGATTCTCAATGTGCCTACTTCGGCACCAGTAGGATTTTTCTCTTCCGAAGATGAATACGGAGCTTTCCAATCACTACACCACTCTTTTACATTGCCACTCATATCATAAATACCCAACTCATTGGGCTTTCTGCTTTTCACACTAGCCGATTCTCTATTAGAAGTTTTCACAAAACAAGCAACCTTTTTTATTTTATTGCTTCCACTGTATTTATATCCTTGAGTTTTAGTACCACCTTTGGCTGCAAACTCCCATTCAGCTTCAGTTGGTAAACGAAAGATTTTCCCTGTAAGCTTATTCAATTTTGCTATAAAATCTTGAGCATCTTCCCAACTAACTTGTTCCACTGGCCTATCCTTACCTACAAAATGGCTTGGATTGTACCCCATTACAGTCTCCCATAATTCCTGAGTCACCTCTGTTTCACCTATATAATAATCATTAAGCATAACACTATGCAACGGTTTTTCGTCTCTACTGCAGTTTTTCGAACGCTTTGAAGCACAGCCCATCATAAAGCTTCCTCCATCCACTTCTACCATGCAAAAACTTACCCCATTTACCACAATGGTATCCAACTGTGCTTGTAAAACTCCAATCGAAAACACTAACAATAGTGCAAAAACTAAATTTCTCTTCTTCATATTCTTCATTATTAACACTTATAAAAGGGCTTTTCAACGAACAAATATCTATCCTAACACACTATTCAACAATATTATATCAATATATCCACTCTATCAATAAGCCCACACAAAGATACGAATTTATTTCTTTATATACAAATAATATTATTGCTCCCAAAAGCAAATAAGCATTCATACTTACTTTTATACGACACCTAGAAATAAGATACATATCTTATTAGATTATCATATATAGGTTATTAGAATAAGATATATATGTTTTTGTATTTAGATGTATGTAATTTTCCATCGCGATGAAAATTTTGAAACATCGTGATGAAATTTGAACTACATCCCGATGTAAATACACCTCCATCCAGACCCAGGTAAAAACATCACCACAGTAGGGTAAAAAACGAAAAATACCTAGGTTTCGTCAAGAGGTATAGTATATCATCATTTTCTCGTCGTACAAAAAATAAATTCATCTCTATAAAACCATCTTTTCCAATAAACAACAGCTCTACGGATAGACATATAAAAAACTTCCGAAAACTCTTTTGCTAATACGTATGGTTTGAGTTTTTTCCGCATAGCACTTGCAAAAGAATCTTCAGAAGTCTGTCAAGCAATATTCTTTTCTATCTCAATCTTACGACAAGCATTGATTTTCAGTATTTGCAGCTTCAATAACTTGTTCGTATTCTTCTGTACTAAGGTCGTTAAAGAAATAGTATACAGGATTTATTTTCTTGCCATTTTGAATTATTTCATAGTGCAAGTGTGGACCTTGACTAAGCCCTGTACTACCCACTTCGGCAATTTTTTCACCTCTTTTTACTCTTTGTCCTGGCTTTACATCCACTTTACTCAAGTGAGCGTATAGTGTCTTATACCCAAATCCATGATTTACAATAACTACAATACCATATCCACTATAATTAGCACCAGGTTTTGAAGCCACCTCTATAGTTCCGCTTCCTGTAACATAAACAGGAGTGCCCGATGGTGCAGCAAAATCTATACCCGTATGCATTCTCTTATAGTGCAGTATAGGATGAAATCTCATACCAAAACCCGACACTACTCTACTCTTCTTTTTGGACAACGGTAATATTGCAGGCATAGAAGCTAAACGTTCTTGCTTAGTGCGAGCCATTTCGTATACTTCGTCAAAAGATTTTGATTGTATGTACAATCGTTTACTCAAGTCGTCCACTTTTTTTGTCAAGTTCAGGATTTCGTCAGTATTGTCATAGCCTTTCAGCTTATTATATCTTTCCACACCGCCAATACCACTGTTTCTTATATTCTTAGATATTGGTTCTGTATCAAATATTGTACGATAAATATTATCATCACGGTTCTCAATATCAGTCAATACATCAGCCATTCTATCAGTCCTATCATTCAAAATCTTTATTTGATACTTATACTGAGCTATTTCACGCTTAAGAATACGCTCCTTTGGGCTGTCTATCAACTTGTATGCTACCACAATAAATATAACAGACACTACAAGACCAAAAGCAACGCCAAACGACAC
>JAFZEK010000327.1 GCA_017560705.1 Bacteroidales bacterium
AAGGCAACTTCTAAAAATTCCACGTTTTAGTAAGATAGAAGAAATCTTCTTTAAACTTTTGTGTGGTTTACGTTTTTCACCGGAATCTTTCTATTTATTTTTCAATCGCATAGCCCGCTATGCTAAATCAAAAGAAAGTAGAAATCTTTCTAGTGAAATTCCGCAAACCACCTACAAAGCAATTTTTAGAAGTTGCCTAAAAATAACGATGAAAAGAGATGCCTAAAAGAGATTTTTCGGGTGAAAAAAAGGCAAATTTCACCACTAATCCTACAAATATCGTTTTTCAGAAAAAGCATTTTACTAAGTCTCTAATAATCAAAGATATTTTCTTCCATCAAAGAAAAAAAAATATAAAATAGCAATAATATGCTCAATAAATGAGAAAAAAGATGTAATTTTGAATTTTATTCAATACGAATTATTATGCAAAAGATATTAATATTAGACTTTGGTTCTCAATACACTCAGCTTATTGCACGCAAAGTTAGAGAACTCAATATTTACTGTGAAATTCACGCCTACAACAAAATTCCGGAAATAACTCCAGATATAAAAGGGGTGATATTATCGGGAAGTCCTTATTCTTGCAACGACGTGGATGCACCTATTCCCGATTTATCAAACATAAAGGGAAAACTACCTCTATTGGCAATATGCTATGGAGCTCAATATTTGGTAAAAACAGGCGGAGGACAAGTGTCGCCATCTCTTACTAGAGAATACGGTAGAGCACATTTGCACTTTGTAGACACCGAATGCGAACTTATGAAAGGTATTCCTGAAAAGAGCCAAGTATGGATGTCGCACGGCGACACTATATTAAGCATTCCAGACAACTACAAGCTAATATGTAGCACTAAAGATGTGAAATATGCCGGATACAGAATAGAAGGCGAAGAAACCTACGCTATCCAATTCCACCCCGAAACAACACACTCTTTGGATGGATTGACAATGTTGAAAAACTTCGTTGTAGGAGTTTGTAAATGTGAACAATCGTGGACATCACAAACCTTCGTTGACGACATGGTAGAAGAACTTCGTCAAAAACTACAAGACGACAAAGTAGTACTAGGTTTGTCGGGTGGTGTAGACTCTTCGGTGGCTGCAGTATTGCTAAACAAAGCTATCGGCAAAAACCTACACTGTATTTTCGTGGACAATGGTTTGCTACGCAAAAATGAATTTGAAAGCGTTCTTGAATCATACAAAGACATGGGATTGAACGTAAAAGGTGTAGATGCTAAAGAACTATTCTATTCTGCACTAAAAGGCGTTACCGACCCGGAAAAGAAAAGAAAAATTATAGGCAAAACCTTTGTTGATGTATTCGACGAAGAAGCTAAAAAGATACAAGACGTAAAATGGTTGGCACAAGGCACAATCTATCCTGATGTTATAGAATCGGCTTCGATAAAAGGACCATCTGTAACCATCAAGTCTCACCACAATGTAGGTGGTTTACCTGAATATATGAAACTTAAGGTTGTAGAACCACTACGCACATTGTTCAAAGATGAGGTAAGAAAAGTAGGTCTTCAAGTAGGTTTGAAAAAAGACTTGCTAGGTCGTCATCCATTCCCCGGTCCAGGTTTGGCTATCCGTATTTTGGGCGAAATTACAGCCGAAAAGATTGCTATCTTACAAGATGTGGACGCTATATTCATCAACGAGTTGAGAGCTTTTGGCTTGTATGACAAAGTATGGCAAGCAGGTGCCGTGCTTCTACCAGTTCAATCGGTAGGTGTTATGGGCGATGAAAGAACTTACGAAAGCGTTGTGGCTATCCGTGCGGTAGAATCTATCGATGGTATGACAGCCGACTGGTCGCACTTGCCTTACGACTTTTTGGCTAAGGTGTCTAACGACATTATCAACAACGTTCGCGGAGTGAACAGAGTAGTGTATGACATTAGCTCTAAACCACCTGCAACAATTGAATGGGAATAATAAGAACTAAAAACACAAAAAGAACAGACTCTAATAAACTCATATATAAAAACATCTGAAGAAAATGAAAAAAGGATTTACTTTTCTTTTTATGTTGCTAGCACTTATGCTAGCCTTTGGACAACAAACGCCTATAAAAAAATCTAAGGTAAAGCAAGTTGTCAATGGGAAGAGATACATTGTCCATGTTGTAGAGCATGGTCAAACTCTTTATTCCATAACTCGAGCTTATGGAGTCAAGTCTTACGAAGCCTATTTAAAGAAAGACAAAAACAAACTAAACATAGGTGATACGGTATGGATTCCAATGGCCAACGGCGATGAATCCATACCTTCCAATTCATCCTACAAGTATGTGGAAGTAAAGCAAGGGCAAACATTATACAGCATTTCAAAAACGTTTGGTGTATCCATTGCTGAGCTTGAGAAGCTGAACCCCGAACTAAAATCGTCGCCACTTAGAGTAGGAATGATATTGAAAATACCGTTGAAAGGTGGTGAAAAAAAAGCAGATAGTAGCACCGACAAAAACGGTAAAAGAAAGGTTGAAGTGCTTTCGGCTATCCCTCCTCCTGTAGACATACCTGTCAGAGACAGAATGGACAAAGCCAAAATACATGTGACACTGATGATGCCTCTGTTCTTGAACAATATTGATGAAATATCCACATCAAAATTTGATATAGAACAACGTCGTCGTAGAACATATAAGTCCTTCACTTTTATCCAATTCTACGAAGGTATACTTATGGGTTTGGACTGTTTGGAGTCGTTGGGCTACAATGTGGTGCTAAATGTGGTAGATATATCCGAAGACAGCCCCGACAAGGTAGAAAAAGCTTTCGAAGAACACAAGATAGCCAATTCCGATTTTATTATAGCCACGCTGTTCCAACACTCTTTTGAAAAAGCTGCAGAACTAGCCAAGGAGAACAAAATATTTATTATTAATCCATTGGCAGACAGGCCAGAGATTCTTAAAGACAATCCATACGTCATCAAATACATGCCATCAATAGAAGGCACTGTAAAAAACATCATCAATGTGATAAAGAAGGATTTCAAAGACCCCAATTTGTACATAGTTCATTCTGTAGCAAAAACAGAAAAACAATGGTATGATGAGTTTGCAGCACAATTAGAAGAACAGAAGAATTTGAAATATACAATGTTCAGCTGGGCAGCTAGCAACCGATTGGTACAAATGATGAAGAACGATGAAAACAACATCGTTATCAGCATTTACGACGAAACACCGGCCAAAAACAAAGCCTATAGCAACAACTTATTGAATAAATTGTTTTCGTTGAAGAAAACAACCCCTACCCTATTCACTATACAAAACTACATAAAGCTTTACAACGATGTAGATTATAACCAATTACAACGATTGAACTACCATCTTGTAAACAATACCTACTTAGACTACTCAAACCCATTTCATAAAGAATTTATTGACAAGTTTAAAGAGAAATATAAAACCGAACCTGTTGGCGACTATGCTCTTATTGCCAACGATTTAATCATACACTTCGTTATAGGTTTACACAATAGAGGCTCCGAATTTTGGAAAGAACCAAACATTCCGTCGAACTCAAACATTTTGTATCCAATGCTGTTTAAACGCTCTAACCCTACAGATGGTTTTGAAAATCAAGCAGCATACATCTACAAAATGGAAAACTTCAAACTTAGACAAGTTAATAGAAAACGGTAGTAAATTTTAGAGTATTATAGGTGCAAATATAAAATATATCTACCAAAACGGGCTCGTTAGGCAACTAGAAATGAGCGCAATGTATTTTGTTTACATCCGTGTGATTATTTTTTTGTACCTTTGCAAATTATTATGGAAAAGCAAACGACATTAAACGGAGAAATAAAACTTAGTGGTAAAGGATTACACACAGGTGCTTTTGTGAATGTAACACTGAAGCCGGCGGCAACAGATTATGGCATTGCATTCAAAAGAATAGACCTCGAAGGTACACCCGTAATTCCTGCTCTGGTATCCTACGTAAAAGATACATCCAGAGGCACAACCCTATCGGACAAGAGCGGTGCAAGAGTAGCTACAATAGAGCATCTTTTATCGGCCTTGTACGGCCTTAAGGTGGATAATGTCTTAGTAGAACTTGATGGCGAAGAAATACCCATTTTAGATGGAAGCCCACTATTTTGGGTCAATGAGATAAAGAAAGTAGGAATAGCAGAACAAGACAAAGAAAGAAAATACGTATCTTTAAAGTCGCAAGTCGTTTACACTGACAATGCTTCGGGCATTGAAATAGTAGGAATACCTGCCGACGACTTTAAGGTTACAGCATTTATAGACTATAAAACAAAAGTTCTAGGCAAACAAACGGCGTCGTACTCCGAACACGAAGATTACGAACAAGAGCTTGCTAAGTGTAGAACATTCGTATTCCTACACGAAATAGAGTTTCTGTTGAAAGCCAACCTAATAAAAGGTGGCGATGTCGACAATGCACTTATCTTTGTAAATAAAGAGTTGGACCAAGAATCTATCGACCGTCTTGCTACATTGTTCAACAAAGATTCCAACACAATAGAAGTACATGAAGGCATCTTGAACAACGTACAAAAACACTTCGACAACGAGCCGGCTCGTCATAAATTACTTGATTTTATTGGAGATTTATCTCTATCAGGATATAAAATAAAAGGGCATTTCTTTGTAACATGCCCTGGACATAAATCTAATGTTGAATTTGCAAAACTAATTAAAACCCACATAGATATGAATAAAGAATCAAAAGTTCCGGTTTACAATCCAAACCAAGCTCCTGTATATGATGTAAACGCTATAAAAGGATTTTTAGCACATCGCTATCCATTTTTGATGATCGACAAAATTATCGAAGTTGGTGAAGATTACATAGTAGGTATAAAAAACATTACCGCAAACGAACCATATTTCCAAGGACACTTCCCCGAACAACCGGTAATGCCAGGAGTATTACAAATAGAAGCTATGGCACAAACTGGTGGTATTTTGGTACTACGAAGCATCCCCGACCCTGAAAACTATTCTACTTACTTTGCCAAAATTGACAATGTAAAATTCCGCAGACAAGTCGTTCCCGGTGATACTTTGATTATAAAACTAAGAGTTACCGAGCCATTGAGAAGAAGTTTCGTTCAAATGGACGGCGAGGTTTATGTAGGAGACACCTTAGTATCCTCTGCATCAATGATGGCTCAAGTTATTAAAAATAGAAATAATTAGTAAGCACCATGTTTCCAAAATTCTCTGATGTACACCCTAATGCCAAGATAGGGCAAAATGTAGAAATATCAAATTTCGTAACCATCTGCGATGATGTTGAAATTGGCGACGGCACATGGATAGGTCCTAATGTGACTATATTCCCCGGTGCCAGAATAGGAAAAAATTGTAGGATTTTTCCCGGTGCTGTTATTGCGGCTATCCCTCAAGACTTGAAATTCAATGGAGAGTACACTACTGTAGTTATTGGCGACAATAACACCATAAGAGAATGTGTTACTATCAACAGAGGCACATCGGCTTTGGGTAGAACTGAAATTGGAAACAACAACTTGCTTATGGCCTACGTGCATGTGGCCCATGATTGTATTGTTGGAAACAACTGCGTGCTAGCCAACAATGCTACATTAGCCGGCCATGTCGTAATAGGAAACTCGGTAATATTAGGCGGAAAAACTGCCATTCTTCAGTTTGTCACCGTTGGCGACCATGTTATTACTGCCGGTGGCTCTCTTGTGGACAAAGACGTGCCTCCTTATGTAAAAGCAGCCAGATACCCTATATCTTATGCAGGTATCAACTCCGTAGGGCTCAACAGAAGAGGTTTCTCACAAGATGAAATTAATAACATACAAAACATATACCGTTTTATATTCCAAAAAGGATATACCGTATCTAAAGGTGTACAACTTGCCAAAGAAGAATACGGAGACACTACTGAAGGAAAAATGATATTCGATTTTGTTGCTAATGCAAAAGTAGGTTTATTAAAAGGATATAGCTCTAATAGATAGTAGTTAACCCTCTAAAAAGACTAAGAAAAAAGGAACGAGAACTAATAATTATTCGGTTTATATAATTATAGTTCTCGTTCCTTTTATGTTTTATTCTTTATTTTACTCTAGTCCGCCACACTTTGTATAATAAGATTTATTATATTCTGATAGTTCTCCAGCCCACATTCTTCGCAAGTGTCATACACATTGTGGTAGCCCCCATATCTTCCTCCTAGCGTATATATAAATATTGCAGGGCAATGCATGGACAAGAAGTAGTGATCGCTGTTAGGAGCATTCGGACGCGATTTTAGCTCCTTTACATAGCGGTTTGCCTCGTTCAGCTCCTTCATCCTATCGAAGAAAGGTTTCGTCTCTTTAACTTGCGAATTTACCACCATTAAACCATCGTCGCCACCGCAAAACATATCTAAGTTTATAGCCATCTTCACTTTTTTTAGCGAGAACAAAGGATTCATCACAAAATAGCTAGAACCTAAAAGACCCGCTTCTTCGGCAGTGAAAAGAAGGAACGCTACCGAATATTTAGGAGGATTAGCGCTGAAATATCTGGCTATATCCATTACGGCAGCAGTGCCACTAGCATTGTCATGAGCACCCGGGTAGTAAGTTTTGCTGCCCAGTGTCCCCACATGGTCATAGTGTGCGGAGAATATAATAATACTATCCGGCACCTCGCTACCACTTATCATTGCACAAACATTCTGAGTGGTATGTAGCCTCAGTTCGTTGGAGTAGTTTATTTGTATCGTTTCAGGTTTTGCACTGAACAACGAATCTATCACATTTATCAAGCTATATTTTTTAATATTCTCATCATATTGCACAGCCACAGTGGCCGATGGCAACGACTCCACCCCTAGCACTACACCCTTCGAATTGAACGGATTCGACTTTGTTTTCAATTTCTGCAAAAACTCTTTTTCGGCATCGCCAAGTTCCATATTGGCAGTGTTTATATACACCAACGAGCTTTCAAGCCTACGCCTATTCTCTTTGCAAAACATCTCTAAACCTCCCGGCTGTACTATAGCTTTCAAATCGGCATATATAACCCGCATTTTCTTATCCTTTAGCGGAATCGAAAACGGAGCAATATAATAGTCTTTGCCAGGCTCCAACACCCTCTTACCTATCTTTAGCTCACAATCCCCTTCCATCACAAAGGTATTGAACATAAAATGCTGAAAATATCGGTCTATACCAATAGGTTCCACTTCCATTTCAGCAAAAAGTTGGCTCAGATAGCTTGCAGCAATAGAGTCGCCTTTAAAACTATAACCCCTACCATACATCTCTGCCGACGATAATTGGCACATAACACTACGTGCAAAAACACTATCTTGAGACTTTGCCGAGCCTAATACTCCAGTTATTGACACAAGTAGAAATAATGCTATCTTTTTCATATTCCTTATTTTATATTTATTATTACTTTAATTTTTGAGTGCAAATATACATATTTTTTTCCATTAACATCACTCTCTTTTCATTCCACCTTGATCCACTCCTACTTTTTCCAAAACTTAGGTAAGAAAAGCATGTACACCGTTATGCACTCTAGCCTACCGGCTAACATGCAAAAAGCCAACACCCATTTGGCAAATACCGAAAAATGAGCATAATTGCCAAAACCGCCACTACAACCCAATCCAGGGCCATAACCGGTGAGAGAAGCCACCACAGCACCCAACGATTCCGAAGCCGACACTCCTCCCAATATAAGTAAAAATGTCGACACTACCAATGTGAAACAATACACAAAGAACAGTGTCATCACATTATATATCACCTCGTTGGATACAGGTTTACCATTCAGCCGCACAGGGTTCACGGCATTGGGGTGCAATCTATTTCTCAAAACATTGCGAACATTTTTTTCCAAAATAAGCACACGCATCACCTTTAGGCCTCCCGATGTAGAACCTGCCATGCCCCCTCGCACACAAAAAAGAAGAAACAAAAAATTTATAGGCAAAATCCACTGCGTCGTATCATCCACCATTAGTCCGCAGGTTGATATAACACTTGCCGACTGCACGAAAGCCACCCTCACCGATTTTGCACCGTCGTAGTCCATCGTTTGGTTAAGCACCAATGCCACTACTGCCACCAATGCCAAAAATCCAAACGTATAGGAGAAAAATTGTTCCAACGACGACTTCAGCTTGCTAAATCGTACCCTCACAAAAAGATAAAACAATGTAAGATTAATGCCGGACATCCACATGGCCACTGCCAACACATACTGCGAATACGCCGAAAAAGACGATATACTAGTGCTGCAAGTAGAAAAACCGCCACTGGATATGGCTGTAAAAGTATGGTTAATAGCAGTAAAAAAATCCATATCGCCACAAACCAGCAAGGTAAAGAATATGGCAGTAAGCACGAAATAAGTAATCCATAAATTTCGCACCGTTGCAGATACGCTAGTATGAGTTTTTTCCTTTAGAGGTCCCGGTGTTTCGGCGGAATAAAGGCTGTAGCTATTTATTCCTAGCGATGGCACAACGGCAAGCACTAGCATCACAATACCCACACCACCTATCCACTGCGAGAGGCTACGCCAAAACAACAAAGCTTTCGGAAGGCGTTCCACATCTTCTAGCACCGTAGCCCCTGTGGTCGTAAAGCCCGACAGCATTTCAAAAAAAGCATCGCTAAAACTTGCGATAGTGCCTGTAGCTAAGAACGGCAACGTGCCAAAAAGCGACATCACGAGCCAGATGGAGGTAACGATAAGATAAGCCATGCGTTTTTCTATATGACCTTTACGCCGTGGGCAAAGAATCACATTCATAGCCCCCACTGCCAGTGTAAACGATCCGGACAATAAAAATGCCACCGCCGACCCATCAGCATAGAACACCGATAGCAACGCACACAGCAACATTAGCACTCCCTCACCAATAAGCAGAATACCCAAAATATGCAATAATATTTTCCAATTATTCTTTACCATACATCTAAAATCAATTCATCTTTATCATCGCCAATACGACGGCGAAAAAATTGCCATCAATGCAAAAATCTCCAACCGTCCTAGCAGCATTTCTATCATTATAGTGAACTTCGCTGCCAGAGGCAAATGAGCATAGCTCCAATCACCACCCATTGTTTCTATAACAGGACCAATATTTGAAATATTGGCAGAGGCAACACTAAGCGAATCCGACAAACTCATACCACAACACATAAGCACAAAAGCTCCTAGAACTATGAACACAAAGTACATAAACACAAAAGCAAAAATCTTATTAATATAGCTCACCTGAATAACTTTATTATCCACTTTCACCGGAGCCACAGCACGCGGATGCAGCATTACCACAAACTGATTGCGTACATATTTGAACAAAATCATAACTCTAGCCACCTTTATACCTCCTCCCGAAGAGCCGGAACAGGCTCCTACAAACATTAGCAAGAACAAAAATACAGGCACCACTTTGGTCCATCCATTAGGCATAGACACATGAAAACCCGTAGTAGAAACCGTCGACACCACCTGAAAAAACGAATAGCTCGTTGCATTCATAAGTTTCACTCCCTGACCTGCAAGAACTATCGACAGCAGCACCGCCCCTACTACAATAATAACCAAATAAGTTCGAAACTCCTCGCTACGCCACACCCTCGTAGGTTTGCGAAGCAGCAAATAATAAAGTAGCGATATATTGATACCTGCCAAAAACATAAATACAATGATAGCCACCTGTGTTGAAGCATCGAAAGCATCAATGCTACCGGCCCTAGGCGAAAAACCACCTGTAGACACCGTGCTCAACGACAAGCACAAAGCATCGTCAAAAGCATTGCCCAAAAACAACAGCACCACCAAAAACACTACTGTGAAAAACATATATACATACCACATACGCTTTACCGTTGTCGACGTACGAGGATGAATCTTTTCCTGCACCGTACCCGAAAACTCTGCTGTGTAGAGGTGTGGCGTTCCTACTCTCAATTTTTCTATAAAAGCTATGGACAGTAGCATAAATCCCAAGCCTCCTATCCACTGTGTGAGGCTACGCCACACAAAGACACTCTTTGGCACATGGTCAAAATTCGTAATCACAGTGGAACCCGTCGACGTAAAACCCGAAAACGACTCAAACAAAGCATCCACAGGATTTTGCATAGTTCCTGT
>JAFZEK010000328.1 GCA_017560705.1 Bacteroidales bacterium
ACATAACCACCCTCGGCAAAGGGGAATATCTCGGCAAAGGTAGTAGTATGCTTACCTTTCATGCTCCATGTGGACACATCGCCAACACGCAACTTCAAATCGGGGTCCACAGAGTTTATCAATGCCGACTTGCCCACACCCGAATGACCGGTAAACAATGTTATCTTGTCCTTCACCTGAGCCCTCAGCACATCAATGTTTATCTTCTCTTTAGCCGACACCTCCAAACATTTATAGCCAATGTTTTCGTACATGCTTTTTATTTCGTTGTGGTATTCCCAAAGCTCATCGTTGTACAAATCCACTTTGTTAAACACTAGCACAGCAGGAATATGATAAGCCTCCGACGTAACCAATATACGGTCAATGAACCCTGTAGATGTACGAGGGAATCCCAACGTTACCACTACAAAGTTTTGGTCGATATTAGCAGCTATAACATGAGTTTGCTTCGACAACTTGGTGGACCTTCTTACAATACAGTTCTTTCTGTCTTCTATCACCGTTATAACTCCTGTATTATCCGAAGGCTGAAGAGTAAACTTCACCTTGTCGCCCACTGCTATGGGGTTAGTGCTTTTGTTGCCTTTCATTCGAAAACTGCCACGCAGCCTACAGTCGTAAGACTGCCCATCGATGGCAAGCACCTTATACCAACTTCCTGTTGTTTTTATTACAAAGCCGTCCACTTATATTCGTTTTTTTCTAATACTCTTACACTTGTTATCACTTCACCCTATCAGGGTTTTCAGAAAGGAAAGCCTGCCAGGATTTGCCTTTGGACTTTCTAGGTTTGCCCACTTCTACTACCTCGGGTATGTCTTTCTGCAAGAAATGACAATACGCCACCGCCAAAGCATCGGTAGCATCCAAGTAGTTGGGCATATCGGAAAAGTTCAGTAGCCTGCCAAGCATAGCTGCCACTTGCTCTTTCGACGACGACCCATTGCCTGTTATAGACTGTTTTATTCGGCGAGGCTCGTACTCGCAGAAAGGTATCTGCCTAGAGAGTGCTGCCGCAATAGCCACACCCTGGGCCCGTCCTAACTTCAGCATGGACTGCACATTCTTGCCATAGAATGGTGCTTCTATTGCTAAATAGTCGGGGTGGTAACCATCTATAAGCCGTATCATAGAGTCGAAGATATACTTTATCCTAAGCTCGTAGCTATCTATCTTCCGCATATCCAAGACATCCATAAGTATGAGCGACGCACTATTCCCCTTGGTAGAAATCAGTCCATAACCCATCACCCTTGTTCCCGGGTCCACTCCTAGTATTATCTTTTCCAATATATTCTTCGTTTTATATTTCTACTATTAATACAGTTTTTATTACATGGAGCTAAGCAGATTGCAGCCTCGTGTATCGCTATAATCGAACCTACCCTGCACCTCAAAGCTACCATCATCATACTGCCTACCAATATCCTGAGTGCTTATAAACGAGCATGAGTAGATATTGGCCAAATCTATAACATCTAATCCTCCTGCTCTACCCCTACCTATGCGAGTGAGCGGAGAGTTTACATCGCGTATGGCTACCTTCATCCATGGCGGAGCAAAATATATTCCACTGCCCTTAGAGTAGGCTTGAGTAAAAAGCTCGGTCATGCCATACTCCGAAGCTATACTTTGCACACCAAGGCCCTTGGTAAGTATGCCATGCAGCTCTTCTCTCACCATCTCTTTACGCCTACCTTTCATGCCCCCAGTTTCGAACACTATAGCGTCGTCCAACGAGAAGTCGTAGCTTTCCACCAAATCTAGCAGCGAATAGCTAACGCCGAAAAGTATCAGTTTCTTCCCCAACGCCTTAGGATTCTTCAGGTAATCCACAAGCTCCGGAGTTATAGCATCATAGAATCCGCTATGCTCGCAGCCCGTCAGCTTTATCAGCTCCCTCACCATAAAGATAAGCGAAGAGTGCGTTTGATGCAAATAGTTTGGCAACAATGCCAAAATGCAATACTGCGAAGGGTCGCCCCAAAATAAGGAAAACGCCTTCACAAAACTGCGAGTATATATATCCGTAGTAAAAAAGTAATGCTTGCTAGTCACCATCGAGGTGGTGGCACTGCTCTGAAAATAATCTATAGGCTCTTGCTTAAAAGACACCACTTTATTGTTCTTAAAACACTCTATGGGTAGACACGGAATATCCTCCCAGCTACCAACAGCAACAGGATTCACCGAAAGCAAATCCACAAACCTACGATACAATTCGTTATTTTCATACTGAAAACGAAAGACTTCCAACGCCGCTTCGTTAAAGTCCTCATCGCTTCGTATAGCAAATATCTTATCTACAAGTGCCTTATTTTGCATCATTACTGTTTTTCCCTACTTTCTTATTTTAGCCATAAAATCATTTACCTTAGCATTGAACACCTTGGTATCTTCTTGTATTTGCACTATGAATTTGTTGCTTTCAATAGAGCCAATAGCAGCTATCATTTCATCGTCGTTGCGGAAAGTGCATTTCCTAAATGGGTTGTCGTAGTCCTTCTTTCGAGAGATGTACACCTGGTCGCACACATATTTTTGTATACCTATGGCTTTGTATAGCATTTGTAGCCATTCCTCTTGAGTCATACTTTCTACACCAAAAACATCGCACATCAACATATAGGCATGTTCAGCTTTGTCTTTAGCATATCTATCCCATAGAGCGTTGTAGCGTGCATGTACCGCTGCCC
>JAFZEK010000329.1 GCA_017560705.1 Bacteroidales bacterium
CTCAATCAAAAGAAAGTAGAAATCTTCTCAAGAAAATTCCGTAAATCACTTGCAAAGCAATTTTTAGAAGTTGCCTAAGCAAAAAAAACTACAAATTTAGGCTTCCTGAAAGCAAAATCACACTAGTTTTGTTGTAAAAAACAAGGTTAGGATTATAATTCTATAGTAGAAAAATACAATTATTAAACACTTCTTTTACAAAAGATTATGGATAAAAACAGTAAAAAGATGGAATTTTTCTGTAAAAATATTTGGCAGATTGAAAAATAATACATATTTTTGCTGTGGATTTCAGCCAAGTGATAGTCACAAAAAAAGAACGCTAGATAATAATAAGAAATTAAATGTATAATGACATAAAAGAACTGAAAAACAATAATAAAATAAATAAAGGAGGTTACCATGAAAAGATTAGGAATTTTCTCAGTACTATTCATTTTCTTGTCGCTTTCAGTAAAAGCCCAAGACACTATTTATTGCCCGGACAATAGATATTATTGGAATAATGAAAATTGTAATAATATTCGGAGAGCGACTATTACAACACAACCACCCAATATATCTCATTGGTGGTCTGTTTATCGGTTTAGTCCTATAGATTCTGTTGCAATTTCTAGAAATATTAACAAACCGGTAGTGTTGAAACGTATAATTTTTCCGAAAGATAGCTTAAAAGAACGCACCGTTTATGGCATAGCCGGCACAGCTACAGCATGTGGCAATCCGAATGGATGTTATTTTTACCTATGTAAAAAAATCGGAACCAACTATGTGGTAATAGACTCTGCCGAATGGACACATAATGGCGGAGAATATAATTATGTGCATTATCAGGAAGATACGACAGGTGCTACAATAGGTCATACAAACGCAAATCCATTGCCTTGCTATCCTACATTTTCAGATTTAACTGGAGCACCACCCATGCTTCCATCGGGCGAAGTTCCTGCATACGAAGCATATTTTAGGCAACCTATAACCATTTCTGATACCTTCTATATAGGTATGAATCCTAATTTTGTTCCTCGTCAATTCGGACACAACAAGTCGTCATCTAATTGGAAATGGCCTATCACTGATAGCTCTAGATTTTCCTTTTCTTTTTATGCACTCTATGATGGAGGTTATTCTTATGATGAAGATTTATATCTTACATATTTTCCATTTGATTCTTCATACATAGGAGAATATTCATTTGTAGGAGGTTCCAGAGTTTTTTTTCCTATAATGGAGCCGCCATCATTCACATGCCCTCCGGTAACTAGATTTAAAGCAGATAGTATTACATATAATAGTGCCTATATACACTGGGAACAGTCCTTACGCAATACTTACTGCCAAATGGAATATGGAAAAAAGGGTTTCCAACATGGCACAGGAGTGTTTGTAGATAGCATTACACAGGAAGAAATGTGGCTTAACAACTTGGAAACAAACACTAGATATGATGTGTATGTGCGTGCCTACTGCGAAGCAGAAGACACTGTAACCAACTGGGGAAGGGTATCTTTTCAAACATTCGATACCACTTGTGCGTCCGTTACAAACCTTGCCACTGTATATGTGCAAGATAAATTGGCACGCATCAGTTGGGAGATAACAGACAGTGTGGAAGTTGGTAACTGCGAAATGGAATGGGGCATGAGTGGTTTCAACCTTGGCAGTGGCACTCGTATAAGCTACTTGCTAGACACCACCTACCTACTCCGCAACCTACAGCCAAACACGGTATACGATGTATATATTCGCACCTATTGTCCTCGCAGCGATGTATATAGTCCATGGATAAAGGTATCCTTCACCACCGAAACATCCGGTATAATGGAAGCAGAAAGTAGCCCTATAGAAGTGCATCCTAATCCAACCACTGGCATAGTAGAAATAACTCTGCCTCAAGGCTATGAGAACAAAGAAGTATACCTCTATAATATCCACGGCACCTTGCTGCAAACCAAG
>JAFZEK010000330.1 GCA_017560705.1 Bacteroidales bacterium
GGCAATGCATCCACTATATTGTAGTATTCTTCTTCTGTAAGTAAGTCCAATTTTTTTACAGAATATTCAGTATGAGCAGCCAAACCAGGTTGAATTACTACATACTTTTCGTAGTAAATAACTTGTTCTAGCTTTTTACTTGAAATATCTACTAAAGTACCAATTTTATTTGGCAAAGAACGGAAGAACCATATATGAGCAACAGGAACTATTAAAGATATGTGTCCCATTCTCTCTCTACGCACCTTCTTTTCTGTAACTTCTACACCACAACGGTCACAAACAATTCCTTTGTAACGTATGCGCTTATATTTACCACAATGACATTCCCAATCGCGAATAGGTCCAAATATTCTTTCACAAAACAACCCATCTCGCTCAGGTTTATATGTACGATAGTTTATTGTTTCTGGTTTTGTAACTTCTCCCATAGACCTTTCTAGAACCGATTCGGGAGAAGCTAAACTTATCGTCATTGACGAAAAATCATTTCTTATCTGTGTATCTTTTTTAAAAGCCATAATCCTATCCTTACTTGAAAAACAATGAAACTGAATTTAATTTAGACTACTTTGACTTATTAAATGTAATATCCAAACCTAAACCACGTAATTCATGTATCAATACATTAAATGATTCTGGAATACCAGGTGTAGGCATATTATCACCTTTGACTATCGATTCATAAGTCTTTGCACGACCTACAACATCATCAGATTTCACTGTCAATATTTCTTGCAATATGTTCGAAGCACCGAAAGCTTCTATAGCCCAAACTTCCATTTCTCCAAAACGTTGACCACCAAATTGAGCTTTACCACCAAGAGGTTGTTGTGTAATCAACGAATATGGTCCTATAGAACGAGCATGCATCTTATCATCAATCATGTGGTGCAACTTCAACATATAGATGTATCCAACTGTTGCAGGTTGATCAAAACGTTCTCCTGTTTCACCATCATACAAATAAGCTCTACCATTTTCAGGTAATCCAGCTTCTGCCATATATGCATTAATTTGTTCTAGTGTTGCTCCATCAAAAATTGGAGTTTGAAAACGTTTATTCAATTTTTTACCAGCCCATCCTAAAACAGTTTCATATATCTGACCTAAGTTCATACGAGAAGGCACACCAAGTGGATTTAATACAATATCCACAGGAGTTCCATCCGCCAAGAATGGCATATCTTCAGCACGAACAATCTTTGAAACAATACCTTTGTTTCCATGTCGACCTGCCATTTTATCTCCGATACGCAATTTACGTTTATTTGCTAAATAAACTTTTGCCATCTGAACAATCCCACTAGGCAAATCATCTCCCACTGTAGAAGAGAACTTGTTTCTAGTATAACGACCCAATATTTCACGATATTTGATATTGTAATTGTTCAATAATTCTTTTATCAATTCGTTTGTTTCGCTATCTGAAGTCCATCTATTAGGACTAATTATAGTATAGTCAATGGCCTTTAATGTCTTTTGAGTAAATTTACTCTTCTTAGGGATTATCTCTTCTTTGAAGTTAGTATAAACTCCATTAGAAACTTTTCCTGTTAGTATTACTAATAGACGATCAACTAATTTATTCTTCAAATCATCAGCATCTCTTTCAAATTCTCTATCTAATTCTTGGATAATATCTTTATCTCTCGCTCTAGCCTTTCTATCTTTTATTAAACGAGTAAACAAACGTTTTCCAACAACAACACCTTGAACTGAAGGAGGAACTTTCAAAGATGCATCTTTAACATCACCAGCTTTATCTCCAAATATAGCTCTTAAAAGTTTTTCTTCTGGAGTAGGATCAGATTCACCTTTAGGTGTTATTTTACCTATCAAAATATCACCCTCTTTCACTTCTGCACCAACCCTAATGATACCATTTTCATCCAAATCTTTGGTAGCATCATTACTTACGTTAGGTATATCACGAGTCAACTCTTCAACACCACGTTTTGTTTCACGGACTTCTAAAGTATATTCTTCAACGTGAACTGAAGTAAATATATCTTCGCGAACAACTTTTTCAGAAATAACTATAGCATCCTCATAGTTATAACCTTTCCATGGCATAAATGCCACCATCAAGTTACGTCCAAGAGCTAATTCTCCACCTTGTGTTGCATATCCTTCACATAATACTTGACCCTTTCTTACAATTTCACCTTTACGAACTATAGGTCTTAAACTTATAGCTGTACTGTGATTTGTACGTTGATATTTAGTCAAATTATAAACCTTAATATCATCATCAAAGCTTACAAGACGCTCTTTTTCATCTCTTGTATGTCTTATAACAATCTTTGTAGCATCTACATATTCTACAACTCCATCTCCTAAAGAGTTGAACAGAACTCTTGAGTCCTCAGCTACCGACTTTTCAATACCAGTTCCTACAATTGGAATTTCAGGATTCAACAAAGGAACAGCTTGACGCATCATGTTCGAACCCATCAAAGCACGGTTCGCATCATCGTGTTCCAAGAAAGGAATCAAAGAAGCTGCTATAGATGCAATCTGATTTGATGCAACATCAATCAAGTTTACTTTTTCAGGAGCAACAATAGGGAAGTCTGCCAAGTTACGAGCCTTAACCTTATCAGTTATTATTGTTCCATCTGGATTTTGCTCTGTACCAGCTTGAGCCACTATATGACTTTCTTCTTCCTCTGCTGTAAAATAGATAGGTTCTTCATTGATTTGCACCTTGCCTTCAACAACACGTTGATAAGGTGTTTCAATAAATCCTAAACGATTAATTCTAGCGTGTACACATAAAGAAGAAATCAACCCGATATTAGGACCTTCGGGAGTTTCTATTGTACACAAACGACCATAATGTGTATAGTGAACGTCACGTACTTCAAAGCCTGCTCTATCTCTAGACAAACCTCCAGGACCTAATGCAGAAATACGACGTTTATGTGTAATCTCAGCTAGTGGATTAGTTTGATCCATAAACTGAGACAATTGATTAGTACCAAAAAATGAATTAATAACCGAAGATAATGTTTTTGCATTAATCAAATCGGTTGGAGTAAATACTTCATTATCTCGAACATTCATTCTTTCACGAATAGTTCTAGACATACGAGCTAAACCTACTC
This sequence comes from Bacteroidales bacterium, assembly GCA_017560705.1. GTDB lineage: Bacteria > Bacteroidota > Bacteroidia > Bacteroidales > P3 > HGM05376. Next base: position 3,111 of record JAFZEK010000330.1, read on the forward strand.
CAAACTGAGCAGATAATTGTTCACCTACAGTTCTCACACGACGATTACTCAAGTGATCAATATCATCAACTTCAGCTTTTGAGTTTATTAATTCAATCAAATATTTTATGATGGATGTTATATCTTCTTTTGTCAAAACTCGAACATCTGAAGATACAGTTAGGTTTAATTTAGTATTTATTCTATAACGACCAACATCCCCTAAATCATAACGTTTATCTGAAAAGAATAACTTTTCGATAATACCTCTCGCAGTTTCCTCATCTGGTGGTTCTGCACTTCTCAATTGACGATAGATGTACTCAACAGCTTCCTTGGCATTGTTTGCTGTATCCTTCTGCAATGTATTGAAAATTACCGAATAATCTAATGAATCATCTTTTTCGGTATGTACTAATATCGTCTTTACATCAAGTTCAAGAATTTTTTCAACATGTTCTTCAGTAAGCTCTACTTCACGTTCAATAATAACCTCTGTACGTTCCATAGAAACAACTTCTCCAGTATCTTCATCAACGAAGTCTTCGATCCAAGTGTCAACAACACGCGCTGCCAATTTTCTACCTATAACTCGTTTTAAATTAGCACGAGACACCTTGATTTCTTCAGCAAGATTGAAAATATCTAAGATTTCTTTATCTGTTTCGAATCCTATAGCTCTCAAAAGAGTTGTAATTGGCAATTTCTTTTTTCTATCAATATAAGCATACATTACATTGTTTATATCGGTAGTAAATTCCATCCAAGAGCCTTTAAATGGGATAATACGAGCAGAATACAACTGAGTACCATTCGAATGGAATGAGGTTCCAAAAAATACCCCTGGAGAACGGTGTAATTGAGATACCACAACACGTTCAGCACCATTTATAACAAAAGTTGCCTTTGGAGTCATATAGGGAATCATTCCCAAATACACATCTTGTACTATGGTTTCAAACTCTTCATGTTCTGGATCTGTACAATAAAGTTTAAGTTTCGCTTTTAAAGGAACACTATAAGTCAAACCCCTTTCTATACACTCTTCAATTGTATAACGAGGAGGATCAATAAAATAATCAAGGAACTCTAATACGAAATTATTCCGTGCATCTGATATCGGGAAATTTTCATTAAAAACTTTGTATAAACCCTCATTAATACGATTATCGGGGTTAGTTTCTATTTGAAAAAAATCTCTGAAAGACTTTAACTGTATATCCAAAAAATCTGGATAATCAAATTTGCGAACAGATGCAAAATTTACTATTGTGGGGTTATTATTTGCCAAGGTTTTATATCTTTTAATGTTTAAAGAAACTACGAATTAAACTAAATAGCAATAAGGAATAGGCTTCCTGATAAAAATCGAAAGCCCTATTCCTTAATAGTTACAAATAACTTTTATGTTACTTTACTTCAACTTCTGCACCAGCTTCTTCTAAAGCTTTCTTCAAAGCTTCAGCTTCGTCTTTAGAAACGCCTTCTTTTAATGGCTTAGGAGCTGCATCTACTAATTCTTTAGCTTCTTTCAAACCTAAACTAGCCAAATCTTTTACCAATTTTACAACGGCTAATTTTTGAGCACCAGCTGATTTCAAAATAACATCAAAAGATGTTTTTTCTTCTTCAGCAGCTGCACCAGCAGCAGGAGCAGCAGCAACTGCTACAGCAGCAGCAGCAGGTTCAATACCATATTCTTCTTTTAATACGTCAGCTAATTCTTTTACTTCTTTAACTGTAAGATTTACTAATTGTTCAGCAAGAGCTTTAATATCTGCCATGACTTTTATTTTTTTTTATGTTTTACAATTTATTTTATTCTTGATGTTTTTAGCATCAGTTTATTCGGATTTTTCCGATAAAGTTTTAAGAACACCTGATAATGTGTTGCCTCCTGATTGCAATGCAGAAACAACATTTTTGATTGGCGATTGAAGAAGAGCAACAACATCGGCGATAAGTTCATTTTTAGACTTGATGTTAACCAATGTTTCTAAGTTTTCATCACCAACATAGAAAGCTTCTTCTACATAAGCACCCTTCAAAATAGGTTTCGGTGCAGTTGCTCTAAACTCTTTTATAAGTTTTGCAGGAGCATTATTAGAGTTCGAAAGCATTATCGCAGTTTCGCCTTTTATAACAGGATACAATTCCGAATAATCGATTCCTGTTCTTTCCAATGCTTTAATAAGCAAAGTATTCTTCACAACAACTAACTTAACTTCTCTACGGAAAGCTAAGCGACGAAGCTTACTTGTTTGAACAGAATCCAAACCTCCGATATCTGCAATATACAAATGCGGATAGCTTGAAACTTGTTCATAAAGAGAGTCAATAAGTTGTGCTTTCAGTTCTTTTCTCATAATGTTCCGAAAATTTACTTTTTACTATTTATAAGCTAACAGATTTAGTATCTACTTTTATACCAGGACTCATAGTGCTTGAAATATAAACACTCTTCACATAAGTACCTTTTGCAGCAGATGGTTTTAATCTTAAAATAGCTTGCAATACTTCACGAGCATTCTCAACTATTTTATTTGCGTCGAACGATGTTTTTGCCACTGCGGTATGAACTATACCAAACTTGTCAACTTTGAAGTCGATTTTACCAGCTTTTGCTTCTGCAACAGCTTTTCCAACCTCCATAGTAACAGTACCTGTTTTGGGATTAGGCATTAAACCTCTTGGTCCTAATATTTTTCCTAATGCACCTACTTTAGGCATTACACTTGGCATGGTAATAATTACATCTACATCCGTCCAACCGCCTTTTATTTTGGCTATATAATCATCTAAGCCATAATAATCAGCTCCGGCTGCCTTAGCTTCTTCTTCTTTATCTGGAGTACAAAGAACTAATACTCTTACAACTTTACCTGTTCCGTGAGGCAATGTTACGCTACCACGTACCATTTGGTTGGCTTTACGTGGGTCAACACCTAAGCGAACATCTATATCAACAGAAGCATCAAACTTTGTATAAGTAATGTCTTTTACAACTGATACAGCTTCTTCTAAAGAATAAACTTTAGTTTTGTCAAACTTTGCTAAAGCACTTTTTTGTTTTTTAGATAGTTTTGCCATGTTGTTTTTTACTTTAATTATTTAGCGAAAGGATTTTCACCCGTAACAGTGATACCCATACTTCTTGCAGTTCCTGCAACCATGCTGACAGCTGATTCAATAGTGAAACAATTTAAGTCAGGCATTTTTACTTCTGCAATTTGACGAACCTGTTCCCAAGTAACTGAAGCAACTTTTGATCTATTTGGTTCAGCAGAACCACTTTTGATTTTTGCAGCTTCTTTCAATTGGATTGCAACAGGGGTAGTTTTAATCACAAAATCAAAAGATTTATCTTTATAAACAGTGATTATAACAGGAGTTATTTTTCCTGCCATATCTTGCGTACGAGCATTAAACTGTTTACAAAACTCCATGATATTAACACCCTTTGCACCTAATGCCGGACCAACCGGAGGTGAAGGATTTGCAGCACCACCTTTGATTTGTAATTTTATCAATCCTGCAACTTCTTTTGCCATTTTTGATTAATAATATTTGATTGTAAAATTCGATTATTTTGATAACTACTATTCTTTCTCTACTTGACCGAAATTTAATTCCAAAGGAGTTTTACGACCGAAAATCTTAACCATAACGACTAATTTTTTCTTCTCGATATTAACTTCCTCTATTATTCCGCTAAAACTATTGAATGGACCATCAATAACTTTTACCGATTCACCTACAATAAACGGATCACTCATACCTTCGCCAACTTCGATCATTTCGTCGATATTACCTAACAAACGATTAACCTCAGATTGACGCATAGGAGAAGGACTTCCATCTCGTTCTCGTATAAAATCAATAACATTAGGAATATTTTGAATAGTATGCACTATTTCCCCAGCCAAAGCAGCCTCTATCATAACATAACCTGGAAAATAGTTTCTTTCTTTTACGACTTTTTTTCCATTACGAATAGAATAAACTTTCTCTGTAGGAACTAATACTTGCGAAACATACTCTTGTAAACCTAATTTAGATATTTCATTCAAAATATACTCCTTAGCTTTATTTTCTTTTCCGCTAATTGCCTTTAATACATACCATTTTTTTACTAATTCACTCATGTCCTCGACTTGAAAAAATTACAGTAATTATCTATACTAAAAATAACTCAAAAAATAGTTTTACCTCACTGCCTCAATAAACGGTCGTTTATCGATATTGGGAAGCAAGACAATGAAGCCTTTCATTTTTCAGAAATCCTATTATTTGAATATTTCATAAAAGTATCCTAAGATGCCTTTCCACCCTAAATTTTGTGCTCCAAATACGAAATCCATTAAGAACACTATTATTGCGAAAATCAAAGCAGCTACAGCAACAACTATAGCACTACTTTGGAGTTCTTGCATTGACGGCCATGAAACCTTATTAACAAGTTCTTCATAGCTTGATTTTATGTAATTACTTACTCTTGACATCGTTATTATTTTAATTTGCAGGGGCAGAGAGATTCGAACTCCCATCAATGGTTTTGGAGACCACTATTCTGCCCTTAAACTATGCCCCTGGATTAAGGCAAGATTTCTCTTGCCTTAACAATATCTCATATCTTATTATTCGATAATTTTAGTTACCTGACCAGAACCTACAGTTCTACCACCTTCACGGATAGCGAAACGCAA
>JAFZEK010000331.1 GCA_017560705.1 Bacteroidales bacterium
AAGGATAAATATCAGCGACATCAAAAATGATATTATCACATTTATTCTCAGCGTAAACCTCAATGCTCCCGACACTCTATCCATTTTGCCTGCACCTATATTTTGACCTACAAAGGATGTAAGTGCTTGACTAAAATTAGTACCTGGCATTGTTGCTATTGCATCTATACGCATCATAGCACTATATGCAGCCACAAACACAGTGCCAAAACCATTTACAATGGACATTAAAGCCATTTGTCCTAAACTCACCACCGACTGTTGAAGACCTGTAGGTAAACCAATCCTAAGCATAGAACGAAATATATCCAAGCTCCATTGGCATTTTTTCAATTTAATGACTGCTAAAGATTTTTTGTGCTTCAGATATGCAAACAGAAAAACCGAGGCACAAACTTGAGAAATAACACTTGCCCAAGCCGAATATTCCACTCCAAGGTTAAGCACACATATAAAAAAAACTGTGAGAAACAAATTGAGGATATTACATGCTATTAGAAAGAAAAGCGGAGTTTTAGAATCGCCCATACCTCTCAGCACTGCAGAAGTACCATTAAAACAGAAACCAAAAACAGTACTTAGCAAATATATTTGCAAATAAAGCACCGCTTTAGGGAATACATCTTGTGGAAGGTTTGTAATTCGATATATCGTAGGCGTAAGCAATATACCCAAAAGAGTTATAAGTAATCCTGCAGCCAGTATAAACAAATATGTAGTATCGATGCTTCGATTCAAATTATCCGAATCTTTAGCCCCTTTATAATGAGCCACTAGCACTGTACCCCCCGATGATATACCCATCATCAACGATGTAAGCAAAAATATAACAGGATAAGCAGCACCTACAGCAGCTAAAGCATCTTTACCCAAATACGTACCCACAACTATAGAATCCACTATGTTGTAGGTTTGCATAAAGAAGTTACCCAAAATAATGGGTATAGCAAACTTTGCCAAGGGTTTCCCTATCTTTCCCGTTGTAAAATCATGCATAAATATACCACCTCCAAACAGAAAAAAACACACCTACAACAAATAATTTATATATTTGTTGTAGGTGCATTTTTCTTTGAGTTATTTATTTTCCCAAATAGTCAATAGAATAATGTAATCCCCTATTTTCTTTTCTGTTGCGAGCCATTTTAGTCACCAAATAAGCAGATGCTATAAGATTTCTAAGCTCACACAATTCTTCCGTAAGTACTGACCTATTATATAAGTTTTCCGTTTCTCTATAAATAAGATTCAATCGGTCAAAAGCTCTTTGCAACCTCAAATCGCTACGAACGATACCTACATAGTTTGACATTATTTCTTGCAACTCTTTGCGAGTTTGTGTTATTAGAATCATTTCTTCATTGAGTTCCATACCATCCGAGTTCCAATCCGGTACAGCTTGGCATATCTCTATATCCTTAAACTTCTTTATTGCATCCATAGCAGCATTATGAGCATAGACCACAGCTTCCAACAACGAATTAGAAGCCAAACGATTTCCGCCATGCAAACCAGTTCTAGAACATTCTCCGGCTGCATACAGATGACGGATAGACGACTCTCCATTCTTATCCACCGAAATACCTCCACATTGATAGTGAGCTGCAGGACGTATAGGAATCATATCTTTGGCTATATTAATACCTATTTCCAAACACTTAGCATATATATTGGGAAAGCCTTGCATAAGATGCTCTTTACCAATATGGCGAGCATCCAAATACAAATAATCCGCTCCGCTAAGCTTCATTTCATTATCTATAGCCCTCGCCACTATATCCCTCGGAGCCAAAGAAAGACGCTTATCATACTTTTGCATAAACTCTTCGCCTTTCAAATCTTTAAGAATAGCACCAGCACCCCTCATAGCTTCGGTGATAAGGAATGCAGGTCGCTCTTGTGGATTATATAACGATGTAGGGTGGAATTGTACAAACTCCATATCTTCCAACACACCTCTAGCTCTGTGTACCATAGCTATACCATCGCCAGTAGCTATAATAGGATTGGTCGTAGTAGAGTAAACATTACCAAGACCACCTGTTGCAAGCATAGTCATTTTAGCAAGATAAGTATCTACTTTTTTTGTTTCCGAGTTTAAAACATAAGCACCATAGCATTCAATATTCGGAGTGTGGCGAGTAACCCACATGCCTAAATGATGCTGAGTAATAATATCTACAGCATATTGATTTTCTTTCAGAATAATATTGGGATGATTTCTTACTTCGTGCAGCAAGCCACGTTCTACTTCTTCGCCAGTATTGTCTTTGTGATGCAATATTCTGTGATCGGAATGCCCACCTTCCCTATGTAAGTCAAACATTCCATCTGAATTCTTATCAAAGTTTACACCGTATCTTACCAGCTCTTTTATTCTATTTGGAGCTTCGCAGATGGTCATTTTCACCACTTCCTCATCGCAAATGCCATCACCAGCCACCAAAGTATCTGCAATATGCTTGTCAAAGCT
>JAFZEK010000040.1 GCA_017560705.1 Bacteroidales bacterium
AGTGTTCAAGTTAGCCATATCTGCTCCGCAAACTTTCAGTCTGGGAGTTGTTTCTACTTGCACTAGCTCTTTTATGTTTTTTACTATCGTTTTCATCTTTCGTATATTCCTTTATTGTGTTATGTTCATTTCCGTTCAAAGCATGAACGGTATATATGTATCTTTTTAAAACAATTCCGTCTGCGAGCCACTGCTACACAGCTTTCCTAAATGAGTGTAGGCTAGCGGTGTCACCTCACGTCCACGTGGTGTACGCATCAAGTAGCCCTCTTGAATCAAGAACGGTTCGTACACCTCTTCGATGGTGCCGGCATCCTCACCCACTGCTGTAGCAATAGTAGTAATACCCACTGGGCCGCCCTTAAATTTCTCTATAATAGTACTAAGTATCCTATTATCCATCTCGTCCAAGCCATTCTTGTCTACGTTCAAAGCCGAAAGAGCATATTTGGCAATATCCAAAGTAATAGTTCCCGAGCCCTTCACTTGGGCAAAGTCTCGCACCCTACGTAGCAACAAGTTGGCAATACGTGGCGTTCCACGGCTACGACGTGCTATCTCAAACGACGATTCGCTAGTAATTGGCACTCCTAACAAACCCGCAGAACGTGTTATGATTTTAGAAAGCGTTTCCACGTCATAATATTGCAAGCGTGAAGTTATCCCAAAACGAGAACGCAACGGTGCTGTAAGCAACCCCGAACGGGTAGTGGCACCTATCAGCGTAAAGGGGTTCAAGGATATTTGCACGCTACGTGCACTTGGACCACTTTCTATCATTATATCTATCTTATAATCCTCCATAGCGGAATACAAATATTCTTCCACCACTGGCGAAAGACGATGTATTTCATCTATGAACAGCACATCGTTTGGCTCCAAATTGGTAAGAATACCAGCCAACTCACCAGGCTTGTCAAGCACCGGACCCGATGTCATTTTCATATTTACACCAAGCTCATTGGCCACGATGTGAGACAATGTGGTCTTCCCTAAACCCGGAGGACCATGCAACAACAAATGATCCAACGGCTCTTTGCGTTCGCGGGCTGCTTGTACGAAAATCTTCAAATTCTCCAACACCTGCTTTTGACCCGCAAAACTGTCAAACTCCGATGGTCGCAACGCTCGTTCTATCTCACGGTCGCTCTTAGATTGTTTTTTCCCTGTAGCATCTAAATTATCATTCATTTCTTTAGAAACTAATTGTTCTTATTTTTCACCATGCAAAGGTACTACTTTTTTCACTTTCTTGCAACTGCATTTTATCCATTATGGAAGAAAAAGCTCAAAACCCTTTGCTAAAAGTTAACTCTCATACTCTTTGACTCACGCTTTTAATCTATACGAGAAGACAAGTTACAAACCCTCACCTTCGGATTTATGTTCAAATACAAGCCAAAAGAGAACGAATTGGACACGCCTCGTTCTAGCGGCGTATTGTCCGTAAACGTGCCTGTGTAGGGAAAGTAGCGTATGTAACTACCATCCACACCAAAAGAGAAATACCTACTCTTCAAATAACAATACTCCACACGTGCCACAAACATATCCATCTTGTCGAACACCAAATCGTCCTTTTTAGCCGACATATTGCCGAAATGTGGCGAGCCAAGCAATGTTATAAAATCTTCGGACACCCAATAGGCCAAATGGAATTTAAAGTCCAATGCTGAAAGCGTAAGTTCCGGATACACTGCCCATCCATTGCTAAAAGGATAGAGACTACCCACATTTTGTAAAAGGCCAAAATAATGCATACCCAATGAAACACTATTAAGCCACGACTTTCCCACATCCACATTGGCTATCAATCCCGTGCCATAGTTGGACGCAGTCTTTACTCCCTTACTTTCGGAGCTATTGATTTCGCCACCCCTATGCTGTGCTAAAAAGAACAGAGGCACCGAAAAATCCAA
>JAFZEK010000332.1 GCA_017560705.1 Bacteroidales bacterium
TATATCTAGATATCTATATATTATATCTATATAGATATAAAAGAAAAAAAACACCCCCCCCGTAGCGCTACACTACGCTACACTTTTATATAATTAGTTGTTTGTAGTTTGTGTTTAATGATTTATAATTAATAGTTTAAATAAAAAACGACTTCAAACCTTTCAGCTAAAAGATGCACTTTTTGTATTGCTACGCTACACTACAGTTGGGAGTATGACTTAGAATTGGTAATTAATAAATGACAACTAAAAATGCTATACTCTGTATCGCTACACTGTAAAAAAAACAGTAGTAATTATACATAAATAGATTTTTAAAAGAAATAAATATTTGAAAAACAGAATGATAATGTCTATTTTTTTTGAGACAACTAATAGGATGGTAGCCACTTGTAGACTTGTAGTCTCGGAAAAGTGTAGCGTAGCGTAGCTATACGGGGGCCTTTTTTTTTAAGAAAGCAATATTATAAAGTGAAGTGTTGCATACTAAACTGATGTATTTTTCGTTTATGAAAAATCGTGAACTATTCGTACAATGTATGATAGTGAAAATAAAATAACAGAGTTAGTTGAAAAATTCGAATAAAAACTGTAATTTTGCAAACCATGAAAATATTGAAAACTATTCTTTTATTAGCTGTAACAGTCAGTGTCTTAGGGAGCTGTAATAGTTACGAGAAATTATTGAAGAGCAATGATTATGCCAAAAAATACAATGTTGCGATGGAATATTTCGAAAAAGGTAATTATTCCAAGGCTATACAGTTGTTTGAAAATTTGACGATGTACTATAGAGGCAAGGATAATGATGAAAATATAGTATGGTATCATGCTGAGTCATATTTGAAGTTGAAGGATTATTACAACGCAGGTTATCATTATGGCATGTTTATAAGAAAATATCCTTATAGTGAAAGGGTAGAGGAGGCATATTTTATGTCGGCCTATTGTAAGTATATGGAGTCGCCAGTCTATTCATTGGACCAAACACAGACTAAAGAGGCTATAAAGGATTTTGAAATTTATGTTGAACGTTATCCTACGAGCAAGCATATTCCAGAGATAAATAAGTACTTGGATGAGATGAGATATAAGCTTATGAAGAAGGATTATGAGATAGCTTACGGATACTATAAAATAGGTGCGTATAATGCTGCATACGTAGCTTTTAATGATTTTATAAATCAATATCCCGATTCGGAGCAAAGAGAGAATGCAATGTTCTATATTATAAAAGCAGGTTATGAGTATGCTATAAATAGTACAGAATCGAAAATTGTACAAAGATTGCAACAAGTGATAAATGACTTTGATAGATTTGCCACTCTGTTCGCTAACTCTAAGCACATATCGGAGTCGCAAGATATTTATAATAAAACAAGAGCGGCATTGCAAGTTAGAACAAAATAGAAGTAAAAACTCAAATAACAAAATACAAATAATGGATACCAAAAAATACAGAACAACTACTAGTGTAATAACTCGTAATATAGCAGAATTTGATGAACAAACTGATAATATTTATGAGACTATAGCTATGTTGTCTAAACGTGCAAACCAAGTTTCTAGCACTCTAAAAAAAGAGCTTCATAGAAAGATTGAAGAATTTGCTCAATCTAGCGATTCTTTGGATGAAATATTTGAAAATCGCGAGCAAATAGAAATAGTGAAGTATTATGAACAACTTCCTAAGCCTGTTCTTATTGCCATTCAAGAGTATTTGAACAAAGAATTGTTCTACAGAAATCCTGAAAAGGAAAAGAGAGAGAACGCTGTGGCATCATTAAATTCGATGGAAAAATAAGATAATAATAGTTTTTTTTCTACGGGAGTAGTATTTAAACTTAATTTATAGAGACAAAGTACTTTTTGACTGTCTGTTTCCTTGCTTTTAGAATAAAATGGGGAGGAAAGAGGCGAGTGAGGGGGTGCTTTGTTTTTTTTAATATTCTTGCTTATGCTGAACAAAAAGAAAATAATTGTAGGAATTTCGGGTGGTATAGCAGCCTATAAAACACCGCTACTTATACGCCTATTGATAAAAGCTGGTGCCGAGGTAAAAGTAGTTGCAACAAAAAATGCGTTGGAGTTTGTGGGTGTATCTACGTTGGAAACCTTGTCGAAGAATAAATTGTATTGTGATGTTTTTTCACCCAAAAATGAGTATAATACAGAGCATATAAGTCTTAGCGACTGGGGTGATATGATGATAATAGCACCTGCTACAGCTAATTGTATTGGGAAAATATCATCGGGTATAGCAGATGATGCTTTGTCTACTTTGGTGTTGGCATTTAAAAAAACATTGTTTTTGTGTCCGGCTATGAACTCTAATATGTATACACATTTTTCGGTGGAGGCAAATATGGCTAAGCTGAAATCTAATGGTGTACATTTTATAGAGCCTACCTACGGTGAGTTGGCTTGTGGCTACGAAGGAAAGGGTAGAATGGAAGAGCCGGAGATAATAGTAGAAAGGGTGATGTCGGTGATGGCAAAAGAACAAGATTTTGCGAAGAAGAATATACTTATAACAGCCGGTCCAACGTATGAAAAGATAGATGCTGTAAGGTTTGTAGGTAATTTTTCTAGTGGAAAAATGGGTTTTGCACTTGCCGAAGAGTTTGCACAGCGAGGTGCAAATGTAACTTTGATAGCCGGCCCTACTCATCTGAATATATCTCATCCTAATATACGGAGAGTGAATATAGTGTCTGCGGTGGAAATGTATGAAGAGGCTATGAGATGTTTTCCTCAAAGTGATGTAGCTATTTTGTCTGCAGCGGTGGCTGATTTTAGGCCTGAAAATCCAGCCGAAGAGAAGATAAAAAAGACTTCGAATAGTCAGACAATGGATATTCACTTGGTGCAAAATCCTGATATATTGGCTTCGTTAGGAAAGATAAAAACTGACAAGCAGCGTCTAGTAGGTTTTGCCTTAGA
>JAFZEK010000333.1 GCA_017560705.1 Bacteroidales bacterium
TAACCGCATATTTTGCAAATTCTGAAGATTGAAAACTAATTCCAGGTATTCCTAGTCGCCTTCCTGCAGCTGGATTTTCAAGATCTCCTAAAAAATAATCTTTTAGAAAAAATAAAAAAGTACATCCTAGAAGTATTACAGAAAAATAATAAGCCAACTTTGAAAGTCGCACAAATAGTTTAGAATTTATATTCGACAAACATAGTGCAAGAATATAAGATCCAATAATCATGCAAAAATGTTTAAAAGATAATCTCATAGGACTATCCCCTATTTCATAAGCAAATTTTCCTATAGAACTAGATACTTCAATCAACGAAATAAAGCTTAGTATTATAAGAACAAGCCATATAATCTTATCACCTACCAATAAATTAGTTATCTTCTTCATAAACATTTTGTGCGTGCAATTACTATAAAATTCTACTACAAATCATAGACTTCTTTTTGAAACTCTTTCCCTTGTTCAGACATAGGATGACCATTTTCACATGCTGGAGAAAAAAGAACAGTAGCATTTTCAACATTAGAATACAGTGCTTTAGACACTGCTTCTTTTATTGTTTCAACATCTATAATAGATGGTATAATACCGGAAAAAACATCATGTAATTTCTGATTATCCTTACCAACACATATTAGCATTCTTACTTTTCTTAAAGCAAGAGGAATCAATGTTGTAAAATCAGTGTCATTATTATCACCATTTGCAATCCAAATAACCGCATTATTTATAGTTTCCAAAGAATACCATGTTGCATTCGGTGTACGCGAAATAGCATCATTAATAAACTCCATTCCATGTATACGAGCCATAAATTGAAGCCTAAAAGGCTCTTCTTCAAAATGAGAAAAACATTCTCTCAAATTTTGATTTCTTAGTTTCTTCAATTTGGTTGCATCAATTCCTGCAAGACCATTAAAAACCTTATCTCGTCCTTGAGTTGCTAGTGTTTCTATATTCATATCGTGATTATTGCTTATTATTTTATCTAAGTTTTAATGTTACTATCGTTATTACTGCCAAAATTATTCCTACCAAAAAAAATCTCTGAACCAACTTCTGTTCTGGTATTCCTTTCTTTTGATAGTGATGATGTATTGGAGCCATCAAGAATATTCTCCGTCCTTCTCCATATTTCTTTTTCGTATATTTGAAATACGAACGTTGCATTATAACTGAAAGATTTTCCATTACAAATATACCACAAAGAATAGGTGTAAGTAATTCCTTCCTAATCAATATTGCAAAAACAGCTATAATTCCACCTAAAGCCAAAGATCCTGTATCACCCATAAAAATTTCTGCTGGATGTGTATTATACCATAAAAATCCTATAGTAGCACCCACAAATGCTGAAATAAAAATGGTCAATTCTCCGATATTTGGCAAGAACATTATATTAAGATAATTGGAAAATATAATATTCCCCGACACCCAAGCAAGCACAGCCAAAGTTCCGCCAATAATAGCTGACGTCCCCGTTGCTAACCCATCAATACCATCTGTAAGATTCGCAGCATTCGACACAGCTGTAACTATAAATATTACCACTATTACGAACAACAACCATACCCATTCTTTAGCCCAATCGCCCATCCATGTTATCAAATCAGCATAGTCAAATTCATTATTCTTCACGAATGGAATAGTCGTTTTAGTAGACTTTACAGGATGTTCTGAGAACTCTTGTTTTGCCTTTTCATAATTCTTATTTATGTTTACATTATGTGTTTCAACATACGTTGCTACCGACTTTCTCTCCTTTATTGTAATATCCGGATGAAACATTATTATTAAACCCACAACAAGACCAAGCCCAACCTGACCAAGTATCTTATACTTTCCAGGCAAGCCATCCTTGTTTTTCTTGAATACTTTTATGTAATCATCCAAAAAACCTAACAAGCCCAACCAAATAGTTGTTATTATCATTACAATAATATAGATATTATCTATCTTGGCAAACAATAACGTAGGTATTAATATTGCCATAAGAATAATAACACCCCCCATAGTAGGAGTACCTTCCTTTTGTTTTTGACCTTCTAAACCTAGATCTCTAACCGTTTCTCCTATTTGTTTTTTTCTAAGATATTTGATTATTGGCTTCCCAAACACAACAGTTATAATCAACGACGTGATTACAGCCATCGAAGCACGAAACGATATGTACTGAAACACACCCGCTCCAGGAAAATCAAATACTTTATCTAACCATTCAAATAAATAGTATAACATTTCAATATCTCGTTTTTATCTAAGTATATTAATTAATTCTTCTTTATCATCAAAGTGATGTCTAACTCCATTTATCTCTTGATATTTCTCATGTCCCTTCCCTGCTACAAGTATAATATCTCCTTTTTGAGCTAATCTACATGCAGCTTTTATAGCTTGCTGCCTACTCGTTATTCTAATAGTACTTTCTTTTTGCTCAACAGTCAATCCTTTCTCCATTTCATCCAAAATATTTTCAGGCTCTTCCGTCCTTGGATTATCCGAAGTCAAGATAACAGTATCACTAAGTTCCGATGCTATAGAAGCCATAATCGGACGTTTTAATGGATCTCTATCTCCACCACAACCTACAACAGTTATAAGTTTCTGCGATTTATTCCTAATTTCATTTATTGTCAATAGTACATTTTTCAATGCATCTGGAGTATGAGCGTAATCTACAATTGCAGTTTTTTCTTGTCCTGTTACATATTCAAATCTTCCTTCTACCGCTTGCAAAACACTCAATTGCTTAAGAATCTCCATTTCATCTGCTCCACACAATTTGGCAGCTCCATATATAGCCAACAAATTATATGCATTAAAACCGCCTACAAGACGTGTCCAAACTTCTCTATTATTTATGTTTAAAAACAAGCCATGTATCGTATTCTCTAAAATCTTCCCTTTAAAATCTGCCAATTCTTTTATACTGTAAGTATATTTCTTTGCCTTACAATTTTGCAACATAACCATTCCATTCCTATCATCTATATTAGTTAATGCAAATGCAGACGATGGCAAGCTATCAAAAAAAGCTTTCTTTGCCAAAATATACTCAGCAAATGTCTTATGAAAATCTAAATGGTCATGTGTGATGTTGCTAAAAATACCTCCATAAAAGTTTAGCCCTTTTATTCTATTTTGAACTATAGAATGCGAACTAACTTCCATAAAACAATAATCACAATCATTCTCTACCATTTGAGATAAAAGTTCATTTAGTTTTATAGCATCTGGAGTAGTGTGTGTTGATTGTATTTCAATATCATTTATCTTGTTTACAATTGTAGAGATAAGACCTACATTATAACCAAGCTGTCTAAACATCTTATACAATAGCGTTACAGTAGTTGTTTTACCATTAGTTCCTGTAATACCTATCAATTTTAGCCTTTTCGATGGATTATTATAAAAGTTCGATGCTATCAATCCTAGTGCATTACTACTACTCAATACTTGAATATAAACAACCTCAGAATACAAATTCTCAGGCAATACTTCACATACTATTACAGCAACACCTTTTTCTATTACACTGTCTATATATATATGTCCATCGGTGTGAACTCCAGTTTGAGCCACAAACAACGAACCTCTTCCAACATTACGAGAATCGAAAGTAATATGACTTACATCTATATCTTTATAATTTACTACTTTACAATCTATACCTTTTATTAGTTTAGTTAGTTCCATCTAACCCTCCTTCCTTGTTTCTTCCATTAGACAATATACCTAATTTCAAATGTATCCTATCACCTTTCCTATAAGAGGAATTCGGCTTTAAAGACTGATTAATAACCTTACCCCTACCTTCAAATGAGACATTCAAATCCATTTTCTCAAGCATATAAACCGCATCTTTCACTGTCATACCCTTACAATCCGGCACAACACCTTTTTTAGGCTTATACTCTTTATAAGACACATTCTTATTAGAATCCACCACACTTCCTATCCAAAAAGCATCTTCAGTCTCTTCGAATGGAATATTCAATACTTCCAACGACGAGATTATTTCTTCTTGATTTCCTTTTGCTACAAAAGGTTTCTTTACATTAGCTACATTCTGTTCTGGTATTCCCATTTCTATATTCAAAATAGTTCCACAAACTTTATCCGCCAAATCTTTAAACACTGGTGCAGCAAGCTCCCCTCCATGTTGTTTATTCTTCTTTGGGTTTGTTATCACCACTATACACGAGTACTTAGGGTCATCAGCTGGGAAATACCCAACAAATGAAGCCCTATGCTTTTTCACTTTATTCTTATTAGTATAGTTTATTTGAGAAGTACCTGTTTTTCCAGCTATCCCATATGGAGTTTTTGACAACAATTTAGCAGCAGAACCATTTTCTACTACACCTTTTAGCATTGCTTTTATTTTGTTCAATGTGGATTCGCTACATATTTTATCATCCAACACTACAGTTTGATTTACTTTTACAGATTTGTTACCATCCTTCACTTCACTACAAAACTGAGGCTTTACCATTCTTCCGTTATTTGCTATTGCGTTGTAGAAAGTAAGCATTTGCATTGCAGTCATACTTGTAACATATCCGTAAGTTAAGTTCAAAAAGTTACGGTCGGGCCCTATATTGTTTGTAATAGTAGGCATTGGTTCTCCACCTTCCTTTAAAATCATTACATCCATATCCAACCGTTTGTATGGAAATGTTTTCTTTATACCATACAAGAACGCCTCTCTATCATTTTTATAATAATCCCACACTGGTTGACATGTTCCTACATTCGATGACACTTCAAACGATCTTGCCATAGACACCTCTCCATAGTTATGTCCACCAGCATCGGTTATCGTAGAATTTTTATTTTTTTTATTGAATGTCTTAACCCCCGTTGGTACTATATACGAAGTGTCAAAATTTACATCTCTAACATTTTCCAATAGAAACATAGCAGTCACCGTCTTAAATGTAGAACCCGGCTCATACAAATCGGCACATGCAATATTACGGTTCTCTTTATAAGTGCCAAGAGAATCCACTTTGCTCAAATTACTTATAGCTCTTATATAACCTGTTTCTGTTTCCATTAGAATCACGCAACCATAATCTGCCTCATTCTCTCTCAAACATTCTTTTAATGACGATTGAGCTAAAAGCTGCAACCGAGAATCTAGAGTAGATATTATATTCACCCCATTAACTGCTCTTATTTGCGAATCGTCATCCACCGGTATCCATATATCTTTATTCAGTCTACGAACTCTTCTTTTTCCTTTCTGACCCCTAAGATACTCATCGTATGCACCTTCCAAACCTTTTTCGAATACAGTATCAGCATGAGTCGCAAAACCTATCGTATGACGTGCTAAATCGCCATAAGGATTTACTCTAACCTTTCTTTCATCTACAATAATTGCTCTTCTAAACTTCGGCAAATTATCTTTGTTGACATTAGGTGTCGTATCATTCAATTTACTATTATCTGGATGACCTAGAATTGGAAAAGTTTTCATTTTCTCCAACTCATCAATCTGTACATTTTTCTTCAAAAGAACATGTCTATTTCTTTTCGCTTTTCTGGACCTCGTAAGATACTCATAATACTCATTTTCTGTCTTATCTCTGAATAAATTAGACAGCTCCAGACTCAATGCTTTCGCTCCCGAATCAAATACTGAATCAGGAATCATCGGTATATACTTACATGAATCGGAAGGATCTTCTTTTAATTCCTTTTTCGTTTTCCTTTCTTTATGTGCACCTAAATCTATATAAACATCATAGAAAGTGGTTGTAGTAGCCAATATTTTACCATCGGAAGAATATATAGTTCCTCTTTGAGCATTCACATCCTCTTCCTTTTCTATTTTTGACAATGCCTCTTTCCCAATGTTTTCAGAATCCAATTGAATCTTTAGTATAGCCACAACAATAGGTATAGCAAATACTATCAATAGGATACAGTACACTATTATTAATCGGTATAATATTTTTTTATTTTCGCCTTCCATTTATTCCTTGTCAATTTTTATTTTTATCGGTCTGTCTGTAGATTCTTTGATTCCCATTTTTTTTAGTCTATTGGTTACTTCGGTAATCATTGTAGCATTCATATAGTCACATTTTAACTGTATATGCTGTATATGTAGCTTATCCACTTCCTTTTGCAACTTATTTATTTCATACGAAATATTCTCTATATAATACCTGTTGGCCACCATAATAATGGAAAACAATACTGCCATTATAAATAGTGGAGACAGGGACAAAATATCTTTCCTAATTAGAAACTTGCCCGTAATAAAGTCTTTAAACTTTATTTTCGAACCACCTACTTCTATATTATCAACAGTCTCTTCATTATTTTGAGGCGAAACATTTTCTGTTTCTGCTCCTACTTTTTTACTGCCAAATATTTTATTTATTATTCTTTTCATACGCTTTCTTCTCTTTTTTCAGCTATTCTTAGTTTTGCACTTCTCGACCTATTATTTTCTTGTAGTTCTTGTTCTGAAGGCGTTATAGGCTTGCGTGTTATAGCTGTCAAATTAGTTATAACATTACCATAAAAGTCTTTTTCAATATTACCTTCTATGTTTCCCGACTTTACAAGATTTTTCACCATGCGGTCTTCCAATGAATGATAAGATATTACCACCAATCTTCCTCCTGGTTTTAATATCTCAACAGCCTGTTTTAGCATCATTTCCAATGCTTCCATTTCACCATTCACCTCTATTCTTAGAGCTTGGAAAAGCATCGCTAAATATTTATTTTCTTGATTCCTTGGAATCAACTTTTCTACTGCTTTGCTAAGTCCAAAAGTCGTTTCTATAGCTTTTTGGCTACGAGCGGCCACTATAGCACGTGCCATGCGACCTGCATTAGGTATTTCTCCATAAAGCGAAAGAATCTCCTTCAACCTGCCTTCCGATTCAGTATTCACAATATCCTTTGCAGTTCGTTCTTGTCTTTGATCCATTCTAAGATCCAAAGAAGCATCAAATCGGATAGAAAATCCCCTATTTGCCTCATCGAATTGATGAGACGACACTCCCAAATCGGCAAGCAAACCATCTATTTTCCTTACACCCTCCAAGCGTAAGAAACTCTTTAAGTATTTAAAATTCTCGTGAATAAGAGTGAAGCGACTATCATCTATTTTATTTACCAATGCATCAGAATCCTGATCAAAAGCATACAACCGTCCATTCTCGTTAAGCTTATCCAATATCCTACGAGAATGACCGCCACCACCAAATGTTACATCCACATAAGTGCCTTCGGGGTTTATATTTAGTCCATCAATACTTTCGTTCAACAATACAGGCAAATGATACTTCATTATTTATCTCGAAAATTTATATAGATTCATTCTTAATACTTACACCCAACCTATCATTCACTAGCGAAGCAAAATCAGTGTCATCGCTATTCATGTTGGTGTACTTTTCATAATCCCAAATTTCGATAAAATTGCCTGTAGCTGTTAGTACTATATCTTTTGCATTCTTTATGCACGAACGTTGTTCTGTAGGTATCAATAAGCGGTCATTCGTATCCAATTCCACTATGTTACCATCTGTAAGTTTTCTTAGAAGCTTTCTATCCTCAATATTGTAGGGATTCAAGTTCTTATGAAGAAATTCCACTTCGTCCTGAAAAGAAGTATATGTCCATAGCTCCAAACACTCAGCATAGATACTTTGACGTATAACAAAACGACCATCATCCGAAGCCGGAAGTTGGCGTTTTAGGGCAATTGGAAACTTAAATCGCCCATTATTATCCATCTTACAATATTCTTTACCAAGTATTAACGACATTTTTATCTACTTTATTTCAATTTGTAAAGGTACGAAGAAATTTCCAAAAAAAACCACTTTCTCCCAATTCATGTTGAAAACTTCCAAAAAAAACCATTTAATTTCTCTAACGAAAATACGAGAAAAAAGTTTCAAAAGAACATAAATATTTTATATCATACTACAAAACAAAGATTTACAAAGACACATTACAACAACATTACATCTGGAATTTTTTGGCAAGAAATATAATCTTGTTGATAATTTTTTCTATTTTTCTCCATTTCCACTTGGGAAAAAAAATGTCCAAAAATCATCTTTCGCCACACTACAAACCATTACTCAAACACTCCCCTACTGTCCTCAAAATATTAAACAACCATTCTCTTTATATTAAACCGCCACACTAAGCATAACCAACTAATTTTCACCAAACAACAAACCAGTAAGCATTTTCAGCTTAAAAAATCCTATCTCCACAAAGAAAAAAACTAGAATCCTCCTCCTATTCCACATTATTTGCATCTCCCTGCCAGCACCACAACATCCAGCAAATACCACATCTGCACCTAAAAACCCCTCAAAATAATCCACTGTACACACTGTTTATTCGGCATTATTTTTAAGCAACTTCTAAAAATACTTCACTGCAGTAAATAGCCGAATTCTTTTAAAATCTTTTGCGTACTTTTCGTTTTTTTCTTGAAATATTCCTATCTCTTTTATAGTCCCATACCCCTTCATATTCAATCAAAAGAAAACAGAAATTATCTCAAGAACATTACATTTAAGACAACTTCTAAAAATTGCTTTGCAAGTGGTTTACGGAATTTTCTTGAGAAGATTTCTACTTTCTTTTGATTAAGCATAGCGGGCTATACGATTGAAAAAGAAATAGAAAGATTACAAGAAAAAAACGTAAACCACGCAAAAGTTCTTTTATTTCATAATAACATTTCTTAGAACGTGGAATTTTTAGAAGTTGCCTTAAATCAATAAAGAGCAACGACCAACATTAGCCATTTCAAACAATGACAACATCTACAAAATAAGCATTCCACAGCACAAGTGCAACACATTTTTTAGACAAAGCTTTTATATTTCCACCCAGCAGGAAAATGTTAAACAAAATCGACAACCGTTAAATCCACCTTTCAAACCCTACACCTCAATCACGAAAACAGCATACTTTCATCACGCAAACATAAGATTTACATCACGAGAACGCCACACTTAGATCACGAGGAAACCTGGGTTACATCACGTAGAAATGATACTTCCGCCACCTTAAGACCTAGGTTTGATCCCAAAAGCCACTTATCTCAAATTTTGAAAGAAAATACACAGCTTAATTATCAAACATTTACCCCAACAACTCTTTCAGACTGCAATATACGCAGACAAGTAAATAAAAATGGAAAAATATACCATTCTCCAAGTTAAATCCAGCACTGTTAACATATCGAAGATTTAGCATTTCTATTAACAAGAAAAGTAAAACAAATCACGAGAATAGAATCCACAAAAAAAAAAAATCATA
>JAFZEK010000334.1 GCA_017560705.1 Bacteroidales bacterium
CTAAGAAATGCAATGATATAAGTATTGCTTCAGACCAACTAGATAGGCATTTCCTAGAGAAATCGGTTACAAAGTATTATCTTTGTTTTCCAAAAGAGTTTAGAGAAAGCAAGTTGCGTCCGAGTATAATTAGATAGTATTCTTTTTAGAAAGAAATACTGATATTTAATAGTATTGATGTATTTCGTAGAGCAATAAAGTTTTTTTGTGAGTGTTTAAAATCAATGTTTTTTTTGATGGAGAATATACAAAAATAGAGATTGTTGCGTTATTAAGTTCAAGGAATTAGTACGAAGAGCTCCAAAGAGTTTTTTTTATAGAATAGATATTTTATAAAAATGGAGTAATGGTACGATAGATATTATAAAAATAGGTAGATAGAACATACAACAATATATATATGAAACCAGTAGTAAGTATTATAATGGGAAGCACTTCCGATATGCCGGTTATGGAAGCTGCATGTAAGTTTTTTGATGAAATGGAAATACCATTCGAGGTGAATGCATTGTCTGCACACAGAACACCAGATGAGGTTGTTGAATTTGCAAAGAATGCACACACAAGAGGTATAAAGGTGATAATAGCAGGAGCAGGTATGGCTGCTGCATTGCCGGGTGTTATAGCAGCTGAAACTCCACTGCCAGTTATAGGAGTACCTATCAAAGGTAGTGTGTTGGAAGGTATGGATGCTACTCTGGCTATTTTACAAATGCCTCCAGGAATACCAGTGGCTACTGTGGCTATTAATGGTGCTTTAAATGCGGCAGTACTTGCATTGCAAATGATGGCTGTAGGTGATGATACTTTAAAAGAGAAAGTAATATCCTATAAGCAAGGCTTGAAAAAGAAGATAGTAAAAGCTAATCAAGATTTGGCAGAAATAAAATTCAAATATAAAACAAACTAATCTTCAAATATATGATTACCATAGGAATAACAGGTACGCTAGGTGCTGGAAAGGGAACTATTGTAGATTATTTGGTGAAAGAAAAAGGTTTTGTACATTTTTCTGTTAGGGATTTTATTACGAAAGAGATAGAGCGAAGAGGATTGCCTGTGAATAGGGATACTATGACTTTGGTAGGTAATGATTTGAGAGCTACTCATTCTCCATCTTACATTACCGAAGCATTGTATGCAGAAGCTCAATTGTCTGGTAAAAATTGCATAATAGAAAGTGTGAGAAGCCCTTATGAGGTGTTGTCGTTAAGAGAATGCTCTAATTTTTATCTTTTTGCAGTGGATGCCGATCCAAAGATACGTTATGAAAGAATAACTCAGAGAGGATCGTCTACAGATCATGTTTCATTTGAAACATTTATGGCAAACGAAGCTAGAGAAATGACTTCTGACGACCCAAATAAACAAAACTTGAAAGCATGTATAGAACAAGCGGATTTTGTTTTTTCCAATGATGGTAATTTTGAAGATTTACATGCTGAAGTGGAAGTTGTTTTATCCAAAATAATGTATAAGCGTCCATCGT
Organism: Bacteroidales bacterium; assembly: GCA_017560705.1. Taxonomy (GTDB): domain Bacteria; phylum Bacteroidota; class Bacteroidia; order Bacteroidales; family P3; genus HGM05376. The sequence continues at coordinate 1,490 of JAFZEK010000334.1, forward strand.
GGGATGAGTATTTTATGGAATTGGCAAACACTGCATCTAAAAGAGCTACATGCGACAGAGGACGTAGTGGATGTGTGATAGTGAAAAACAAACAAGTGCTAGTTACAGGATATGTAGGCTCTCCAACGGGTTTGCCTCATTGTGATGATGTGGGACACTTATTTAGAAAAACGATTCATAGCGATGGTTCAGTGTCTAATCATTGTGTGAGAACAGTACATGCAGAGCAGAATGCAATCTGTCAGGCTGCTAGGAGAGGTATATCTTTGGATGGTGCTACTTTGTATTGTCGTATGACTCCTTGTCGTACTTGTGCTATGCTTATCATTAACTGCGGAATAAAGCGTGTAGTGTGTGAGCGAAAATATCATGATGGCAAAGAAAGTGAAGAGATGTTTAAACTAGCCAATGTAAAATTGGAGTTTTTTCACGATGAAATTCAGCAGTACAATAACCAATAAAAGAATGTACATTAAAAGAATACATAAATTATTAGATACTATAACTATCTAATTAGCAAACAATATAAGCTTGTAGTGGACGAAAATGATGTGTTTTTTTTACTCAAAAGAGTGAAAAATGAATATTATTCGTATAAAATGTGTATCTTTGTAATGTATAAAGATGTAGTAAACAATAAATAACTAACTAATATAAAAATAATTACAATATGAAAGGAAAGACATTTTTAGTATTAGGACTTTTGATGATAGGGGTTCTAGTGTTCAGCTCGTGTGCAAGAAATACTTGTCCAGCCTATAGAGGTGGTGCAACATCGCATGCTACAGGTCCTAGACATAAGTAGACTAATATGAGAGAATTTGTAATACGTAAAGCTGTAGAGAAGGACGTTCCATTAATTCTTGACTTCATACAAAG
>JAFZEK010000335.1 GCA_017560705.1 Bacteroidales bacterium
ATGCTTATATACCTACGAAAAAGGACAGTTCTACAACTCTGACCCTAAACTTATAGCCTCTACATCTTACATCTACGATTTTAATTCGAAACTAATACAACACATAAAATACACATACAACGAAGAAGGTGTAGACACTAGACAGGTAGCTTGGTATAACAAAAACGAGAAAATAAGCAAAGAGAAATCATATACTTCCGATGATTTTCTATTTAGAAAAACAACTTGGAAATACGACAAATACAACAATTTAAAAGACCGAAAAGTATATTTCTTCGATGAAGATGGAAAAATAACCACCGAAGAAAAGTATTCCTATATTTACGACATCTATCAAAACTGGATTGAGATGTATTTTTTCCACGATGATGAATTATTCTCAACCACTAAACGTAAAATAATATATTGGAATTAAAAAAAAAGGATAGCAATACACTCATTATTTTCATCCCCGATACTGATAGATACAACACCTCGATGTAATTTTTCATTCATCCCGATGTAATTTTACATCCATCAGGATAAAAAAAGAAGGTAGTCACTAAATGATTACCTTCTTTTTCATTATAGGCAATTCAATAAAAAATAGTTTTGCAAAAACTGTCTATATATCTAATTACAATAAAAAAGCGAGGATGTAAAAATACATCCTCGCTGAATAACTTTCTATGGCCAAAAAATTATTTTTTTGATTCTTCAACAGCTTCTGCTATAAGTTGGAAAGTACGTTCAATATCGTTATCCAAACCTACGCTGAAACGTATAAGACCTTCGCTCATACCCATTTCTTTTTGCAATTCTTCAGGCACTTCGCTAGATGTAGATTTACCGCTATTGCTGAATAATGTTTTAAAGTATCCAAGACTTACTGCTAAGTATCCAACACCCTTATCTTGCATAATTTCCATTATTTTGCTAGCAGCATCAGCAGTTTCCATATCTATAGAAATCATACCACCAAAACCGTAACCAGGGTTCATCATGCTCTTGAACAATTCGTGGTCAACATGTTCTTCCAATCCTGGATAGTTGTATTTAAAACCAACTTCTTTAAATCTCTTAGCTAAGTACATAGCGTTTTCGCTGTGTTTTTGCATACGTATATGTAAAGTATGAAGGTTTTTCAAGATGCTAGAGCTTCTCATTGGATCCAAAACAGGACCAAGCAACATAGCAGTACCATCATTTACATCTATAAGAGAGTTAATGTATTCTTGAGTTCCGCAAATAGCACCAGCTACGCAGTCATTCTTACCGTTTATAAACTTGGTCATACTATACACAACTACGTCAGCACCCAATTGATAAGGACTGAAAATCATAGGAGTAAAAGTATTATCAACCAACAATCTAGCACCATTTTCATGAGCAATCTTGCTTAGTTCAGGAATGTTAGCAATTCTAAGCAATGGGTTGTTCATTGTTTCAGTATAAAGCACTTTAGTATTAGGACGAATAGCTTTTCTTACAGCGTCCAAATCTTGGAAGTTTACGAAAGATACTTCTACACCCCATTTCTTAATATAGTTGCTTAGGAAAGCAAAAGTTCCACCGTATGTAGTCATTGAGCTAACGATGTGGTCGCCTTGTTTTACTTCGTGAAGCAAAGCACAAGTAATAGCTGCCATTCCACTACCTGTTACCCAAGCAGCTTCAGTTCCTTCCATAGCTGCCAAAGCGTTGCATAAAGCCATGTTGCTAGGATTCCAGTGACGAGAATATAAGAAATATCCTTCTGTTTCACCGTGGAATGTATCTGTCATAAGATGTGCTTTTTCGAAAGCAAAAGTTGCACTGTCGCTAATAGATGGGTTCACTCCTCTAAAAGGGTCTCTTCCGTCTAACTTTTGAATATTAGTTGCTGGATCAAATTTTTTCATCGTATATATAATGTATATTATTATTTTATTAGTTTCGTTTTCTGTCTCTATTTCTTTTGCAAAGTTACGAATATTTCTCGAACATTCACTATTTTTTCTAACATTTTTTTCACTGACACATAATTTACATGTATTAGTCAGCAGATTCATTGCTTTTTGATTCTACCTTCCTTCCATCTTAAACACCCATGCAGCAGTACTTTTCAAGTCGGAATAGCTTAATGGTGTAGTATCTATAGTCAGCGTTTTCTTTTGGTCATCGTATTTCCAAGGCAACTCTTTGTCGCAGCCTAGCATCGTCACACGCATGGAGCTA
>JAFZEK010000336.1 GCA_017560705.1 Bacteroidales bacterium
AGTGCCAGTAACAACCCCGAAAATCCAACCGCCAGAAAGTGCTAAAAATATGCTTATTATGGTAATCATTGGACTAAAAATAAGACAAGCTATCACCTTGGGCAAAATCAAATAAGAAGCACTATTTACGCCCATAACATCCAAAGCATCAATCTGTTCAGTTATTCGCATAGTACCAAGCTCACTAGCTATATGACTACCTATTTTTCCAGCTAAAACCAAATTTATCATAGTAGGAGCAAACTCTAACATAATACCTTCTCTGGCTGAAAAACCCGTTATCCACCTAGGATATATAGGATTAGCTAAATTGGCTGCCAACTGAATAACAATAGCAGCTCCTACAAAAATGCTTATAACACTGACTATTGGAAGACTATCCAAGCCCAACGTTTTCAACTCAAAGAGAAGTTTTTTTCTATACAACCGAAAATTTTCGGGCATCTTAAACACTTCTCTTTGCAGCAATAAATACGAACCTACTTCACTAAAAAACTTCATAACTTGCAAATATTTACGCTATTATAAACCAAAGTATCTTTCATTAGTCTCTGCAAATATACGTTTTTTTTTCATTTTTTGCAAGCGTTCTTTAGCTCTTTTTTCTCATAGTTTTGCACAGTTATTTATACTTTCGGCGTTTATCTATAATAGAATCATTTTCAACCTCTTTTGACATCTTTTGATTATACTTCTGCGACGATATGTGCGGATTTTCTTCAAAAAAACGCTCCTTATACTTTTCCAAATTTCGTTTCGCAAAACTAGGAAATAAATAAGCCACCGAAAAACGGTAGACTAAATACAACGCTACTATTACAATTATTATGTACCACATTTTATACTATTATATATATACTCATTTCATTCTTCGCATTTAACCCTAATGGGAAACATTCTCGCTTCATTTTTTACAATCCAAAACAGCTCTGCACCACACCCGGGTATTAAATCATTTATAGTATAGCATCGTCGTATTGAGACCCGGGTATAAATATGTAGACATCCCCGAAGGGTGAAACGAAGCAAGAAATGCAGTTTCAAAGCTAGAATTTTCTCGTAAAAAAAGAGAGCTTTCTTTCTTCAATTTTGCATTTTTTGCTTCGAAATAACGCAACCGACGCAGTTTTATTGCATAAAAAACTGAATAGTTAGACGTATAAAAAAAGGAAAAAATGCTAAAACCGTCCAAAAGCAAATACTTATAATTCAATACATAAGCAATATTACCTAGTAAAAAACAAAAGAAATGCAATGATTTTATCCAAAAAAAATAGCATACTATCGTATTTTTTTGTACCTTTGCAAAGGAATCTAAGTCATTCAAATGCATCAATAAGTAACAAATCCAAGTAAAATAGATTGTAAAAATGAAGAACAAGTATATTGATTTAATAGACCAAACTTTTGAATTTCCGCAAGACGAGTTTAGAACCCAAGATAATGAACTTTATTTTCACAATATCCCCCTAATGGAGATAATAAAGCAGTACGGAACACCACTTAAGATAACCTATCTACCTAAAATAAGTGCACAAATACAAAAAGCAAAACGCTTATTCAATGTTGCAATAGCAAAGGTTGATTACAGAGGCGATTATAACTACTGCTACTGTACCAAAAGTTCTCATTTTTCGTTTGTTTTGGAAGAAGTTTTAAAGAATCAAGTAAACCTAGAAACTTCATCGGCTTTTGATATAAATCTTATACAAGAATTATATGCTCAAGGACTTATAACAAAAGATATATTCATTATATGCAACGGTTATAAACGCAACTTATACATCGAAAATATAGCAGGAATGATACAAGAAGGATTCCACAACATGATTCCTGTGATAGACAACAAAGGTGAGATAGATTTGCTAAACGATGCACTACCTAGCGTAAAAGAACCTGTAAAAATAGGTATACGTATAGCTTCTGAAGAGGAGCCAAAGTTTGACTTCTACACTTCTCGCTTAGGTATACGATACAATGATATAGTATCTTTCTACGAAGAAAAAATAAAGGAAAACAAGAAATTTTCTTTCAAGATGCTACACTTTTTCATAAACACCGGCATAAAGGATTCGGCCTATTATTGGAACGAATTGGCCAAGTGTGTAAACGTATATTGCGATTTGAAGAAATTATGTCCTGACCTTGACTCTCTAAACATTGGTGGTGGATTTCCAATAAAAAACTCGTTAGCAAGCACATACGACTACGAATATATGGCCGAAGAAATTTTGGCACAAATAAAAAACATCTGCAAAAACAGAGGAGTAAAAGAGCCTAACATCTTTACAGAATTTGGTTCATACACAGTGGGCGAAAGCGGTGCTACTCTTTACAGTATCATAGGTCAAAAACAACAGAATGACAGAGAATTGTGGTACATGATAGATAGCTCTTTCATAACCACCCTACCCGACTCTTGGGGTATAAATCAAAGATGGATTATGTTTCCAATAAACAATTGGAACAAAGAGTACCAACGAGTGTTCTTAGGAGGGCTTACCTGCGACAGCCAAGATTACTACAACAACGAGGCTCATGCCAATGCAATATTCTTACCTAAGCTAGATAAAGAAGAACCGCTTTACATAGGTTTTTTCCATACTGGAGCTTATCAGGAAAGCATTGGTGGATATGGTGGTATTCAACATTGCATGATTCCTGCTCCAAAACACATTATAATAGATGTGGATGAAGATGGTGAATACAATACTAAGTTATTTGCAAAGGAACAAAGTCACAAAAGTATGCTAAAAATATTGGGTTACTAATTAATATACAACAATTATATATGAATAGAAAGAACTTCGTATTGGCAATAACGATTGCTGCATCTATTGCCATATTTGGAATGAATTCTTGCGACAAAAAGAAAGTAAACCTTTCATCCAAAAAAGACAGTATTAGTTGGGTTTTAGGTGAAAACATAGCAAGAGGATTTAAAGCTACAGAGATAGATATAGATAAAAAAGTGCTTTTGAAATCTATTGAAAACTGTTTAGACGGAAAAGAATCGGCACTAGACGACAGCTCATTCACAGCTATATTAGAAGAAATTAGAATAATGATGGTGATAAACGAACGCACCAAAATGCAAGAAGCTAGTGAAACTGCTAAAAAGCAAGAAGAGGCATTCTTTAAACAGCTAAAAGAGAACGACCCTGATGTAAAAGTCACTGCTAGTGGCCTACACTACAAAGTTTTAAGCAATGGTAGCGGACGTAAACCTTTTAACGGTTGCAGAGTACGTTTCCACTACAAAGCCAGCTTTGCCGATGGAACAGTATTTGACCAAACATACAATGTAAGAAAGCCAATTCTTACTGTTATAAACAATATATTTCCAGGTCTTTCTGAGGGAATGAAACTTATGAATGAGAAATCTCACTTCATATTCTACATTCCTAATCACTTAGCTTTTGGCGGACAAGGCACAGAAGGTGTACCTCCTTACAGCATGGTAATATATGAAATAGAACTATTCGAAGTTTTAGACTAGAGTATTTAAATATGGTTGCTTCTATGTAAAGCAACCATATTTAATATATACAAATCAATAAAC
>JAFZEK010000337.1 GCA_017560705.1 Bacteroidales bacterium
AAACAGTGGATTTATCCGCTGGTGATGTGGAAGTTATTATTCCTTGTTCCGGTCCGGACTATCGTACTAATAAGAAACATTTGCGTGCTTCTGGTATGGGTTTATCTGGCGATATTAATATTGCTAAAAAGAAAGCTATGGCTGAAGCTACAGCGGCTCTTGCTAGTCATGCAAGTTCTTTGGTGGAACGTGTAGCAACAAACTATGCTAGTTCTTATCAAATGAGCGAAGCTGAGGAGTCTAAACAAAAGTTTGAAGACATGTCCAAGATTGTTGTTAAAGAAAAGCTATCGGGAATAAGTGTTATTTGCGAAAAAGTTATGCGTACTCAAGATGGCAAATACAAAGCATATATTGCTCTTGAGCTTGTGGGTAGCGACTTGTTGGAAGGTATTCATCAAACGATGACTCGTGGCATGACCGGTGAAAACAAACTTCGTATAGATTATGAGTACGAAAAGTACAAACAAGAGTTTGATAAAGAAATGGAACGCTTGGAAAAACAAGGTTATTAATAATTTAACTGCATAAAGCATGGGAAAAGTATACTTTTTCCCATGCTTGTTTTTATATTAGAAATAGTAAGATGAAACATATTATAATATCTTTATTTTCAATAGTGTTTACTTGTTCGCTTATGGCTCAGAATATAACAGTGGAAGAAGTGAAAACTAGTGGCGAATACCTTTGGGGTGAAGGAATAGGAAGTACAATAAACAAGGCTGATAAAGAAGCATTGAGTGCCTTGGTGTCTCAGTTGTCGGTTTCCATACAAGCTGGTTTTGAGATGCAAAGTGAGGAAACCGACGATGAATTTCACGAACGTGTACAATCCATCGTTAAAACATATTCTAGTGCTAAGCTTACGAACACTCAACGTATTGTTATTTCGGACGAGCCTAATGCCAAGGTGATACGCTATATATCCAAAGCTAGCGTGGCAAAGCAGTATGAAAACCGTAGAAGAAAGATATTACAATATGTGGCAGATGCTGAGAAAGCTGAGGAAAATGTGCAAGTGTCGGATGCTCTTAGGTTTTACTATTGGGGTTTAAGTTTACTAAATTCTTATCCCAATTCCGATACACTGACACACGGCAATGGCGAACTGATGAGAACCTATATATCCAAACGTATGAATAGTATATTCAATGGCTTAGCAGCGAGCATAAACAATGTGACTAAAGAAGACAATAAGCAGGATGTGGAACTACTAATAACTTTGAATGGCAAACCAGTGCAAAACTACGACTACACTTATTTCGATGGACGAAACTATTCCAACATCGTGAGTGCCAAAGATGGAAGGGGAATAATAGAGCTGTCTGCTATTCATGAGTTGAAGGATATACGCCTACGTAGCGAATACATTTTTGAGAACGAGGCGATGTTAGATGATGATTTGAAGCAAGTGTTTGAACAGATGGAGACCGAAATACCATTCCACAACAATAAGGTGGTGGTGAAAAACGGAGTAAGCTCCGAGGCTAAAGCTACACTTGTTCAGCAACAAGTGATGTTAAAAACCAACGAACAAGCAGTGTTTGACAAAATGCTGGATACGATTACATATTTAGAAATATTGGATAAACTAGAGAAAGCCATAAAAACTAAAACTTACGCTAGCGTGGAGCAATATTTTACTACAGAAGGCTACAAAATGTTTAGTGCATTGATGGTGTATGGCAATGCTAAGCTGCTTAGCCATAATGGCTATTCATTATATAATGCCGATGGAAGTGTAATATGCCGAAGTATGCCTATGCAGTTCAATTTTAAAGGTAATAAAACTTTCATAGAATCCATAGTATATGAGTTTGATGAAAGCAAGAAGATAAACACACTCTCATTCCAGCTAGAGCAAGAAGCCATAGCGGATATAGCCGAAAAAACACGATGGAGCAAGGAAGCTAAGCATGTTCTTATCCGATTTTTGGAGAACTACAAAACGGCATACGCTCTAAAACGTTTGGATTATTTGGGTCAAATATTTTCCGATGATGCTCTTATAATTGTTGGTTCGGTGGTGAAGAAGCCTACTGCATTAGATAAACAGGTGGTATTTCTCAACGACAAACAAGTGGAATACAACCGCTATACCAAAGCCGAATATATGCAAAATCTTGAACGTTGTTTTAAAAGGAACGAATTTATAAACTTACGCTTTACAGAGAATGATATTAAAAAAGTATCTGGCGATAAGGAAGTGTATGGCATACAGATAAAGCAAGATTATTTTTCTTCTACGTATGGCGATAGCGGGTATCTTTTCCTTGCCGTGGATTTGGAAATAGCCGATGAACCTGTTATCCATGTTCGTACTTGGCAACCTGAGAGAGATGAAAATGGGAAGATATTCAGTTTGGTAGATTTTAATTGGGAATAAAAAACAAGAATAACATTACGATAATGAAAGATATAATAAAAATAGTACTACCATTTTTTGCTGTACTACTGTTTACAGCCCAAAGCAGTGTGGCACAAGAAATGAGTGTGGAAAGCTTTACAAAGCTGGAGCGTGATATGAGTGCACGCACTGCCAATATACGAGACATTAACGGTGAGTTATGTGCTTTGTTGAAGATAGAAACAACCGAGAAAGGGTTTATTTTCCAAGGAATGGTGGAGCGTACGGAACAAAAGGTGGGCGAGATATATGTATTTGTTTCACCAGGAATGAGGTTTATAACCATAAAGCACAACGACTTTGGGATGCTACGCAACTACGAGTTTCCGCAAACTATAGAAAGTGGTGTGGTATACCACATGAAGTTGCTTACAACAGCCAAGGAAGTGAAGATAGATACTGCCAGTATAGGAAAGGTGGTGGATAATAAGCTTGATGAACTTTTGGCAAAGAAGTTATCTGAAATAGACTTAGGTGCAAATGTGCAACCTGTAGTTATAACCATGCAGCAGATTGGCGACAAAGGCAAAACCACCAACGGACATGAATATGTAAACCTCGGACTTAGCGTGAAGTGGGCAGCCTGCAACATGGGCGAAAAAACTGCCGAAAAACTTGGTAGCTACTATGCTTGGGGCGAAACCTCGCCAAAAAGAAACTATAGCAAAGAAAATAATACTACCTATGGGAAACCCATAGATGTGGATGTAACCGGTGTAAAACCTAAATACGATATGGCTCGCAAGAAATGGAAAGAGCCATGGCGATTGCCTACCAGCAAAGAAGTTCAGGAACTTATAGACAGTTGCTCTTGGCAGTGGGCTAGCCTAAACGGTATGACTGGCTACAAGGTAACAGGTCCCAACGGTAACAGCATTTTTATCCCCACTTCAGGTATATATAGTGGCAACGAGGTGGTAGGTGGCGGAAAAATGGGTGCATATTGGACTGCGAACCATAAGGAAAATGACACTTTAGGAGCTTCTTATCTTTATATTGCCAGTAATGGATATATGCTTAAGGATACGGCACGCTACTACGGTATGAATATCCGACCAGTATTGGGTAACTATAATAGATGCAACTTCGTAACTCTTAATTACGCCAACGCTTTTATACCCTCCCAATCTTCGTACGGTATAAGCATAGGTGCTGTGAAGAAATACATTGGCTACTATGCCACTGTGATGACCAACTTTAACTTTGCAGGCTTTGGTAATAATGAACAAATAACCGATAATGTTATTAAAGAAGGTTTTTACACAGGTAAAACCCAAACCTCTCGTTTTTCTGCTAATGCTGGTGTGCTATTGGGTAAGCCGAGATACTATCTAAAGGTAGGTGCAGGATACGGATTTAGAACATTGCTTTGGCAAAAGGATGATAACACATGGGGCGAAATAATGTCCAATACCTATAAGGGAATAGAATTAAATGCAGGTGCGATGGTATTATTGGGACGCTTTGTGGTATCTGCTGATGTTGTATTGCCTATAAACCATATTGGAGATTATTTGGAAACTAGAATAGGTTTAGGTTTTAAATTTTAAAAAAGATATTGAAGAATGATTACAATCAAAAAAACAATAAAAGCATTGTTTGTCCTTGTAGCACTACTAGCTACTACAGCTTGTGGCAAAGAAGATGTAATGCCACAAACAAATAATAATAAAATTACGACGAACGTGGTGAGAAATATATATCATCATGAAGCAAAATGTATAACAACTGTAGAAGTTAGCAATATAAACAACTACAGCCAAAGAGGTGTATGTTGGAATACAATGCCAAATCCAACATTAAAAGACTGGAATACTGTGCTTGGTAAAATAAATGGCAATCAGGCAGTAACTCTTTCGGAGCTTTCTAGAGCTACTAAATATTATGTGAGAGCCTACATTGTAGGTAAGAGTGGTAATGTTTATTATGGTAATGAAATAGATTTTACGACACCTGATGCAGAAGCTCCAAATGTAAGAACCATTAAAGTAACAGATGTAAAAACTAATGGTGCTACAATTGTAGGTGACGTGATTTATGACGGAGGAGCTTCTATAAAGGAAAAAGGTTTTTGTTGGAATACATCGCCGAATCCTACAATAAATGATAACTATAAAGCAAATGATCAAGATTCAAGTTCTTATCAATTAACAATAACAGGTTTGGGAAATGGTACAACTTACTATGTAAGAGCATACGCTAATAACGGACATCATATAGGGTATGGAGAAGAATTGAAATTTACAACTAATGGATTTATAGTAGGGCGAGAGTATGCTGATTTGGGATTGCCAAGCGGGTTGAAATGGGCTACCTATAATGTAGGAGCAGCACATCCGGAGCAATATGGTAACTATTATGCATGGGGAGAAATTTCTACTAAATCGGAATATACACAAGAAAACAGTGTAACATACGGGCAACCGATGAATGATATAAGTGGAGATCCAACTTACGATGTAGCAAGAGCCAGTGGTAATTGGGGTAGTACATGGCGTATGCCGACTAACGCAGAGATGCAAGAATTAATAAATAATTGCATTTGGATATGGACTACATTAAATGGAGTTGGGGGTTATATGGTAACAGGCCCTAATGGTAGTAGTATATTTCTTCCTGTTGCGGGCTACTGCGACGGGTCGTCGCTCAACGGCGTTGGCAAGTACGGCTACTATTGGAGTTCTACGCCCAACGAGAGCAATGACCACAACGCTTACTACCTCTACTTCAGAAGTAGCAACCTCTATGTGCATTGGGGCGGTCGCTACCGCGGGCCTGCAGTCCGTCCTGTGTCAGATTAAAGGCGAAGCCGCA
>JAFZEK010000338.1 GCA_017560705.1 Bacteroidales bacterium
AAAGATTTTCGCGAAGGCAAAGAAATAATACCCATTTTGCTTATGGCCAACTTGTTTTTGGGTGTATTTTACAACCTATCTATCTGGTACAAGCTTACAAACAAGACAAAATTTGGTGCCTACATTGCCATAATGGGGGCAGTGATAACTCTGGCTTTGAACCTCATTCTTATACCACGAATAGGGTATGTGGGTTCGGCATGGGCCACCTTTTTATGCTATGGCTTTATGATGTTAATATCGTTCATATTAGGCCAAAAATATTACCCCATACAATATAATTTCAAACGCCTTGGCACTTACTTGCTTTTGGCTGTGGGTTTCTATTTGGTGGGTACGTATTTTTCGCCAGAAAACGTAGTGCTGAAATATGTGCTAAACTCTTTGTTTATAGTAGTTTTCTTGGCTATTGCCTACGTTATAGATCTGCGAAAAGTCTTTGCGAAAAGATAATGAAGGCTCCTTTTTTTTGATGCAATTTTTTTGCTAAGAAAGGGGCATTGTTTTCTGATTTTAGACCAAGCCAAAGGCGTGGAAAAAAGGATTATTATTTTATTGTAGGGATAATTTTTTTATCACAAACAATAAATGTTCAAAAATATTATGTAACTTTGCATTTTTCTATATATTGTAGAAAGATTATAATTAGTTAGAAATAAATAGATTATTGATATATGAATAAATTAGCCGTTGTGGCTTTTGGGGGCAATGCATTGCTTCGAAGTGGCCAAAAAGGAACTTATAAGGAACAGATAGAGAATGTGAGCAACACTTGCGAGTCGTTGTACAGCTTGGTAAAACAAGGATATAACCTAGTAATAGGTCATGGCAATGGACCTCAAGTGGGCAATGTAATGTTGCAACACGAATGTGGATTGGAAAAATACAATATACCAGCAATGCCTATGGATTTTTGTGTGGCAGAAACTCAAGGCTCTATAGCTCACCTTATAGAAATGGGCTTCCGCAATATGTTTGCTAAGAATGGAATAAATAAAAACATCGTTACATTGATTACACAAGTAGTTGTGAGCAAGGACGACCCCATGTTCCAAAACCCTACAAAGCCAGTAGGACCATATTATACTGAAGAGCAAGCCGAAACTTTTTCGAAGGAAAATGGTTCAGTATATCGCGAAGACCCAAAAGGAAACGGATGGAGAAAAGTGGTAGCATCGCCTAAGCCTGTAGAAATAAATAATGTAGAGATAGTAAAACAATTGTCGGAAAGCGGAACAATAGTGGTTACTGTTGGTGGTGGTGGAATACCAGTGGTAAAAGAAGAAAACGGCACAGTGAGAGGTGTAGAAGCTGTTATCGACAAGGATTTGGCATCGGCACTTACTGCTGTACAAATAGGAGCCGATGAGTTTTATATACTTACCGATGTGCCAAAGGTATACATAAATTTCCGCAAGCCAGGCGAAAAGGCATTGGATGTAATAACAGTGGCCGAAGCTAAAGAATACTTAGCACAAGGACAGTTTGCCGAAGGTAGCATGGCACCAAAGGTGAGAGCAGGCATTATGTTTGTGGAAAATGGTGGTAAAGAGTGTGTAATAACCGAAGCCGGTCAGTTAGGCAACCCATCATGTGGAACAAGAATAGTAAAATAAAAATACATATTATTAAACAGTAATAATTTAAAGAATTATGGCATTTAATTTAAGAAACAGAAGTTTTTTGAAGTTATTGGACTTCACACCAAAGGAAATACAATACATGTTGGATTTGGCTCGCGACCTAAAACGTGCTAAATATGCTGGAACAGAGCAACCAACTCTTAAAGGAAAAAATATAGCTTTGATATTTGAAAAAACAAGTACTCGTACTCGTTGTGCTTTCGAAGTAGCTGCTCACGACCAAGGAGCTCACGTTACTTACTTAGGACCTTCTGGCAGCCAAATAGGTGTAAAAGAATCTATGGCTGATACTGCTAGAGTATTGGGTCGTATGTACGATGGTATCGAATACCGTGGTTTCAAACAAGAAACTGTAGAAGAACTAGCTAAATATGCCGGTGTTCCAGTATGGAATGGTCTTACCAACGAGTTTCACCCAACTCAAATTCTTGCAGACTTCCTAACTATGAGCGAACATGTTGACAAACCTCTTAACCAAGTAACATACGCTTACATTGGCGATGCTCGTTACAACATGGGTAACAGCCTTATGGTAGGTGGTGCTAAAATGGGTATGGATGTAAGAATCGTAGCTCCAAAAGCTTTACAACCAGATCAAGAACTTATCAATACTTGTATGGAAATAGCTAAAGAAACTGGTGCTAAAGTAACTATTACAGACAATGTAGAAGAAGGTGTTAAAGGTTGTGATTTCTTATACACTGACGTATGGGTAAGTATGGGTGAACCAGACGAAGTATGGGCAGAACGTATAAGTATGCTTAAACCTTACCAAGTAAACGCTAAGATGATGGAAATGACTGGTAATCCAAAATGCAAATTTATGCACTGCTTGCCAGCTTACCACAACCTAGAAACTCAAGTTGGTAGAGATGTTCATGCTAAATTTGGTTTAGACGGAGTTGAAGTAACTGAAGAAGTTTTTGAAAGCAAAAACTCTATCGTTTTCGACGAAGCTGAAAACCGTATGCACACTATCAAAGCCGTTATGGTTGCTACTTTAGGTGATTAATAAATTAGAGATGAATAGAGGAACCTTCTAGAGTCTCGATTATAAACTAGTCTTTAGAGGTTTATCCATAAAGAGTAGGATGTTTTTAGAGATTATTACTTCGAAAAGTCCTACTCTTTTTTGCAATATATATATTAATAGGTATGGAAATGAAAGTAAATGTAGAAGAGCGTTCGGAACGTGCAAGAGAATTGTTTAAGAATGGATATTCTTGTTCTCAGGCCGTACTAGTAGCCTATGCTGATGTGTTTAATATTGATGCTTCGTTTGCAGCTCAGCTAGCATCGCCTTTTGGTGGAGGTATAGCACGTATGCGTGAAGTGTGTGGATGTGTGTGTGCAATGGCTTTGGCCGGTGGCTTTATAGAGCCATCTTTCGACCCTAAAGATATAATCCAAGTGCAAAAAACTAGGGACTTGGTTCGCAAGCTAGCCGATGAATTTGGAAAAGAACACGGCGACATTATATGTCGAAACTTGTTGCAAAACAAGGAAAAGCATTCTTGTGTGGACTATGTAGCTTTTTCGGCAAAGCTGATAGGTGAAGAAATAAATAATAAGAACTAGATGATGGATTATAAAGATTTGTGCTTGGAGGTGTGCAGTTTGGCAACACAAGTGGGCGACTACCTAAGAACTGAAAGGCTAAAACTCAACGACCTAAAGGTGGAAACCAAGGGTGTTCATGATTATGTTACAAAGTTTGATAGGGAATCGGAGTTGCGTATTGTGGAGAGATTGAAGCAATTGCTTCCAGAAGCTGGATTTATCACAGAGGAGAATACTATTCAAGAAATCAAGGAACAGTATAATTGGATAATAGACCCTCTTGATGGTACTACTAATTTTATACACGGTTTCCCTGTTACGGCAGTGAGCATTGCTCTTAAAGAGTATGATAGAATAGTGGTAGGGGTGGTGTATGAGATTTGGCAAAAAGAATGCTTTTATGCCTATAAGGGAGGTGAGGCCTATCTTAACGGATTGCCTATCAAGGTTACAGAATGTTCAGAATTGAATAGTTCATTGTTGGCTACTGGTTTTCCTTTTACGAACTTTTCTAGACTTCCACAGTTTATGAATTATTTACAGTGGAGTATGCAAAATACTAGAGGATTAAGACGACTAGGCAGTGCTGCTACCGATTTGGCTTATGTAGCTTGTGGACGTTGTGATGGTTTTTTCGAGTA
>JAFZEK010000339.1 GCA_017560705.1 Bacteroidales bacterium
AAAGCCACCGGGTACAGTCAAGTATATCGCACATGGAGTCTTCTTCGCAGATCTTATTCTCTGAATGATGGTATTTATCGATTACACACAAAAGACATTGCAACACTTTACGAAATATGGTGCTTTATAGAGATTAGTCATATTGTCAAAGAGAAGTTGCATTTATCAGACGAGAATATAGACCATCAAAACCGAATGGAAATGAATGGTTTGTTTACATGGAATTTGGGCAAAGGAGAACATTCTCGTATTCTATTCAGAAAAGATGGAGTGGAATTGGCTGAGTTAATCTATAATTCCAAAAGTTCTGAACATGAAAACAAGTCTGTCGGTATAAAGGATTTGGTTGTTCCAACCGTTCCTCAAAAACCGGATATTGTATTACAACTTACCAAAAGTGATTTGCAAGAAGGTCTGAAGTTGACGTATTTATTTGATGCAAAGTATCGTATTGACGGAAAAGATAACAAAGGTGTCGATACTCCGCCGGATGATGCCATCAATCAGATGCACCGATACCGTGATGCCATTTATTATAAGGATTACCAAACTGATACTCTGAAAAAGGAGGTCATAGGTGGTTATATTTTATTTCCCGGCAATGGTGAACCAACAGATGTTGCTGTTTCAAAGTTTTACAAAACAATAAGTAAAGTAAACATAGGTGCATTTCCTCTTCGACCAAAAGATGGTCATAACAGGCTATTGTTGGAACAATTTATTGAGGAACTTATTCAGAACAAGTCTCATAATATAATATCAAAAGTAATACCACAAAAGGGAGCATTGTTGAAAGTTCCTAATAGAGTTCTTATTGGCTTAGTAGGAAATAGTAGTAGACCTGGATATACTCAGAGTTTTCAGGAAGGTAATGCTACATTGTATTATACAGGGCCAAAATTTCCTACAACAATTTCATTACATGAGCTACACTACTTTGTTCCTTACATAAAGGGAAAAGGTATTCGTGATATATATGAAATAACTCGTATTAGAACGATAACAAGTAAAGAAGCAAAACAGGTTGAAGGTAATACTGCAACAGATGATATGAGATTGGCATTCGAATTACGTTTTACTCGTAATATGTTTGATAATTATCAGAAAATAGATGCTAAATTTGTTGACTATACTTTCATTGATACATCATTAGGTGAATTGGAGAATTTAGTAATTCAATAATTCAAGTCAATTTTTAGAAGTTGCCTATAGGCAATATACAAAACACGCCAATGTAGAGACGCACCAACGGTACGTCTCACCACGTCGCAGCCAATAGGCGTTGCGACCTATGAAGTTGTAAAACCAAATCGGTCATTAGAAACATCTGCGATACAGAATTCCCTTCAAAAAAAGAAAGGTCAAAAGAACACGGTTGTGTTTCTTTTGACCTTTGGTCTATCTAATAGCTGTAGATGTGCTTAATATTTGCTATAGGCAACTTCTAAAAATTCCACGTTTTAGTAAGATAGAAGAAATCTTCTTTAAACTTTTGTGCGGTTTACGTTTTTCACCGAAATCTTTCTATTTCTTTTTCAATCGCATAGCCCGCTATGATGGGTCAAAAGAAAGTAGAAATCTTTCTAGTGAAATTCCGCAAACCACCTACAAAGCAATTTTTAGAAGTTGCCTATAATATCTAGCATGTTATTTTACTATTAGCTTCTGAGTTTTGGTTATTGTGCCGTTGTTCAGCTGCAAGAAATAAGTACCCTTAGCCCATGAGCTTACATCTAGTGTTCTTGTAAATGATGTTTCGCTGTTGTGGGTTTCGCTTAGGATTGTTTTTCCGCTTAGGTCCACAACCACTAGTGTCACTTTTCCGCTCATTCCTTGTGCATAAATATTGGCTTCGGAAGTGGCAGGGTTTGGATACACTGTTATTTGAGCTGTAGCATCTTCGACATCGTTTATACCCACAGCGCTACGGAACTGCACCTTCGTCGACCAATTGGAGTAAACTCCATCTTGGCAGATGTTTCTCACATATAGGTCGTAGTTCATATCAGCTTCCAATCCTGTAATGGTGTAGGATGGAGTGTTTTCCACTACAACGGTAGTGCCGTTGCCTTCGTCGAAACCTTCGGGTCCGTAGGTTATTTCCCATTTAGATTGTCCTTCTACAACGTCCCACTGCACTGTGGCCGAAGAAGAAGACACATTGCTTACCACTACTTCTCCTACCCCATTGCACTGCATAGTGCTGAAGGTAACCACTTCCGACCATTCGCTGTACACATCGGCTTCTATGCTACAGTAGGCACGAACGTAAACATTGTAGGAAGTGGAAACGTATAGCCCATTTATTTCTACTGAAGGAGTAGAGGTTTCCACAGTGTCCCAAGTAGAATTGTCGTTGTTATAACCGTATGTCACTTGCCACATTTCAGGATTTGGCGAGGCCGAATCCCAAGCAATGGTAGCCGAAGTGTAGGTAATGTTGCTAGCCGCTACGCTAGTAGGCTCGTGGCATGGGAATTCAAGAGTTGTAGCACTTAGCATTAGCCATTCGGAGAAGTTGGCAGAATCACAAAGTTTACGCAATCTGAAATCGTATGATGTTTCGGGGCGTAAGGATGTGAAAGTATATGAGTTTTGATTGCTTACACTCACTTCGGTGTTCCATGCAGTGGCTGCTGTTTCTTTGTAAGCCACTTCATAGTCGGCAGCAACAGCCCAAGATAGAGCTACAGAAGTTTGAGCCGGCTCGACAACAACAGCAGTAGGCACAGGGCAGTTAATGCCACAAGTAACCATGCAGATATTGGTTCTTTGACTGCCAAGCAATCCACTACCCGGCGAAGCAATGTTTACAGGGTTATCGTCGGTGCGATACACCAAAGATTTGTTGCCCACTGTAGAATGAGTATAGAAATAGTTGGTTCCAAATGATCCGAAATACGTTCCGGTACCATCTAACACAGCAACCACAAGGTTGTCGGTTCCGTTGTAGGCGAAAGCCGAATCGAGGATAATCTCTTGCCAGTAGTTGGTTCCGGAATTGTTCCATTGGATAGTGCCATTGTAAACCAATGTCAAGTCCGAAGCCGGAATC
This sequence comes from Bacteroidales bacterium, assembly GCA_017560705.1. Lineage (GTDB taxonomy): Bacteria > Bacteroidota > Bacteroidia > Bacteroidales > P3 > HGM05376. Next base: position 3,056 of record JAFZEK010000339.1, read on the forward strand.
CAATCGCTAGTAGATGAGAATACAGAATCTGTCGAATGTCCAAGATATATAGTTACCACACGACTAGTGCTTTCTTGGGCAATGTATTGCAAAGCTATCGATGTAATGTCGGTGGATAAACCATTTGGCAATATACCCACTTCGGCAGCAGTATATATCTGCTGGCTGTAGGAATAACCATAGTATGGAGCTATAGGAAGATTTTCATTGCCGGTAGTACCGTTGCCAATAACAGCAAGCGAAGGCGCGTCGCACAATCCTGTGGTTATGTTTAGCTTTTGCCATTGAGCAGTGTCGCCAACACCACATATACCACGCACGTAAATATCATATTCGGTGGCAGGGACAAGATTAGAAAGGGTATGAACAGTGGCGTTGGCTATGGCTATAGTACCGTTGCCATGAGCAAAACCATCTAGTCCGTATTCTATTTCCCATTGCGAAGCAGAACCTATTTCGTTCCAAGCAATGGTAGCAAAAGAAGCTCCAACAACAGAATCGCGAAGATTTTGAACAGCAAGGCAAGACACCTCTACACATTGTATATGCAATGCAAAACCAGCATATTCGGTGCTTCCATCCGAAGCGAAATGAACGGTAAGAGCACCGCTAGTGGAAGTGCAGTTAATGTTGAAAGTAGTTTCAGGAGCACCATAATAAAGTATAGTACCCGAAGTTCCTACTCCGTCGTAGATAGTCATATAGTCAGTTCGTTCAGAAACGAGTGTACCCGACAATGAAACTACGTTGCCGTCGGAATTTGAAAGTATAATCAAAGTGCCGTCGGCATTACGAGCATAGTTGGCATTGGCGCCGCCATCGTCGTAAAGCCATCCGTTGCAAGCATATATAGTATCCACTCCACTAGTAGGCATATAATAAACACCGGGACGCAAATCCAAATAATCCACGGACCAACTAGAAGTGTCGCCAGCACCACAAATGGCTCTTACATACACATTGTAGGTAGTATCGTTGGAAAGGTTTTGAATAGTATAAGGGTGAGATGATATACCTGTAATTATATTACCTTGACCGCTGTAAGGGTTAAATCCATCGGGGCCATAACATATTTCCCATTGAGTGGCAGTGCCGGCCTCGGTCCAATCTACAACTAAAGCCTCAGAAACATTGCTGGCAGATACTACATCGGTAGGAGCTACACAAAGTGGTATAAGGTCTACTTCTAAGTTGTCTATATAGTATTCAGGATACATTCCCGGAGGAAGCTTAATGGCAATATATCCGCCAACACCTTGGTAGTTATCCAACAACGCTTCTACGCTTTGCCATACATTGTTTTGAGTAGGAATAATAGTATCCAAAGGTTGGAATGTGTTAATATCAGCCACATTGGTAATAACTCCCACATGTAAAGCATGCTGAACAGGACCGTTGGTTCGTTTTACATCGAAAGCAATCTTCAAAGAATCTATAGCTGTTGCAAACTTGGGAAGAATAATAGCCGAGAATTTAGAGTTCGTACCCTTCATATAAAGAGAATTAGGCGAAGACAAAGATTGAGACGGAGAAGCATATACATATTGTATAGAAGTAGAACCGGAAAGTCTGTTCCAACATTGAGGAATAGCCGCAGATACACCAGTAGACCAAGTGTCGAAGGTTTCAGTAAAAGGAAGGTTTACCACTTCGGCACATGTAGTAGTAAATGAAACCACCGACGAAGGAATACTTAATTCTCCACCATCGCACAAACGATATACATATACATCGTAGGCTGTTTGAGCTTGCAAGCCATGCAAAGTTAAGGACGCAGTGTTGGTAGTATCGAACGAGCCACTGCCAACAGCAAAGCCATTCAAGCCATATTCTACCACAAAAGAAGATTGAGTATTATCGGTCCACGAAACGACAGCCGAAGTTCCGCCAACATTGCTTACCACTACACCCTCTACCCCACGGCATTGTGTCATAGCAGCCACAATAACATTGTCCACAAAACGATTGGCAGTGCCAAGTTGAGTTTGAGGTAACAATAATGCTATATAGCCACCTTGACCTTGGTAGTTTTCTAGCGAGATAGTGAAGTTTTCCCATGTGTTATTTACCGACACATCGACAGAGTCCACAGTTACAAAGGTAGATATATCCTGAGGGTCGGCAAGAACACCTAGTTTAATATTATTCTGACTACCCGTTGTTTTAAGCATACTAAACGACACTTGTAGCGAACTTAAATCCTCTTCGAAAGCAGGGAACACCAAAGCGGAATAAGTAGTAGTGGTTGCATAGAACAATATGGAGTTAGATGCCGACGATGATTGATTTGTAGAAACACAAGGATATGCAAACGAAGCCGACACATAATTGGAAAGTTTAGCCCAACATCTATCTAGCGACACATTGTTGCCAGCAGTCCAAGAGTCGAATGTTTCGGCAAAAGGCAAAGAGCTAATAGCCGAACATGGAGTAACAGCCGACACTATGGAGCTTGCTCTATTGCTTCCACAAACCGAAGTGATTCTAATTTCATATTCAGTGTTATAATCCAAATCGGTGAAAGTGTAAGATGTTTGGCTTATGTTTGTAGCTTCCATCACCCAGTCGGTTTCGGAGGATTGTCTTATTTCCACATCCCATGCCGATTCGGTGTTGCCCGGAGCCCACATTACGCTAATGGTGTTTTCTACCACCTCATCAACATAAACAGCAGGAGCCACACACGACACATTGGTATTACATGGAGCTGTAAACACCACATTCATGCGAAAACTTCTTACATATTTATCTCCGTCGAAAGCTTGCATAGAGCTTGCAGGGTCGGGATTGCTAGTATTCGAAGCATAGTATACAGACTTGTTGGTAGCATTGTTCACCGCACTAAAGGATATGGCACCTTGCGAAGAACCAGTGTTGTCGTCGAAAGCTACAACAAGATTATTCGATCCATTATAATTAAATACCGAATCCAAAGCTATGGTGTTCCAACCAGGTTGGAAAGTGTAAATTCCACTATATACAAGGTGTAGACTATCCAAAGTCACGTTGTCGCTAGTAGATGCAAAAGACGAACGTGTAGTATGACCTAAGTATATGTTTATATTCCTATTCTGTGGAATGTTTACCACATCGGTAGTCTGATATTCAACAGATATAGCATTGATTTGAGCCGGTGTAGATATTAGTTCCGAAGCCTCATATATCTGCTGAGTGTAGGAATAATATCTGGTAGCAAATATCGGGAAGTTTGCAGTTGAACTAGTACCGCTAAGTAGCTCCATAGAGCCACCGGAAAGACATGGAGTTTTGAAGTATACGCTATCCCACGAACCATAGTCATTGCCACACACACTTCTCACTCTCACACTGTAAACAGTAGTTTCATTCAATCCTGTAAACAAATAGCGATTTCCAATTACTGACGTCGATTCTAATACGGTGTTGGTTATACTATCTTTTATCTCTACCATATATTCCAGCGGTTCGCTGCCTAAGCCTTCCATGTGCGACCACTCTACCATAGCCGAAGCACCTACCACGTTCACCACGTCTATGCTTGCTATAGGAGCACAAGTAGGCATATCCACACATGAAGTAGTAAGCTCAAAACCAGAATACACAGTATTCCAGTTGGAGTAGAATTTAATAGTAAGAGGTCCAGTAGTAGACATAATTTGGGGGATAACAACAGGAGTATTTCCATTGCCTTGTATAGTAGCAAGCACTGGTGCAGAAGTGTTGACACCGTTGTATATCGTTATTTGGTCGTTAGACTGCGACACCAACGTACCAGAAACCGTAACTAAAGAATTTGCCACGGATGGGAATATCGTCAAAGAACCATCGCAAGCATTAGAATAATCACCCATAACACCACCATCATCATATATTGTAAGATTACAAGCCGTTATAGTATCGTTGCCCGAAACAGGCATTAGATAAGAACCGGGATGCACCGAAACAGGACCACGCCAACCGCTATTGTCGGCAGAAGAACAGATAGTGCGTACATAAAAATCATAAACAATATTATTACTCAAACCACTTATAGTAGTAGAAGTAGTAGATAACACATCACTAAGCGAGCCTACACCTGTAGAGGTAATGTCGTTTGGGTTAAAACCAATTGGACCATAGGCTATTTGCCAAGCAGAGTTAGCAGTTGTATAATCCACCCATTGCAAGGAAACAGATGTGGCTGTACTGGCAGTAGACACAAGGCTATAGGGTCTGAAACATGTAGGGCACCCCACCGTTACAGTATCCAATACACTCGTAGGAGTGTCTGTCAAAGAATTTTCAGCAGCACTATATAGGACACTACCTTCCACGTCCAACACTCTAAAGCTACATTCACTGTTGTAATCACCCACTGCTACCCATTCTAACACCACAGCACCCGGACAAACCAAGAACTGCACAGTGTCGAAATATCCATCGGACACCGTAGCAGAGTCCAACAACACATTGTTTTGATAGATACGTATTCGCGAGTTATCCCAACCATCACCATATCCATCTTGCATCTCTATAGTTATAGAACACATTGCCGAAGTATCCGTACACTGTGCCTTAACCTGAGACAACATCGGCAAAAACATCAAAGCCGATAATAGGATTTTCTTTAAACTTCTCTTCATTAATTATATATTTAAATCATTTATTTGCAATATCAAT
>JAFZEK010000340.1 GCA_017560705.1 Bacteroidales bacterium
AAATCTTCTCAAGAAAATTCCGCAAATCACTTGCAAAGCAATTTTTAGAAGTTGCCTATAAAAAAGACACTGCATAAACTTAAAATAGTTGTGCAGTGTCTTTTTATTATTAGTTAGTTGAGTTTATTATTTGTTTTCAGGAGTATTGCACTTTTTCTTTCTGTTGTAGAAATGTAGACCTATAGCTCCAGCTATTATTAATGCAAATATTCCGGAACATCCCCATGAAACTATTTTTAATTTGTTTAATAGTGGTGCTTCGTTTTTGAATTCTATAGTGTGTTCACCAGTAGGGATTATCATGGCTCTTAGCACGTAGTTTACTCTTATGTATTCGGCAGGTTTGCCATCAATGTATGCTATCCAATCCGGAGCATAATATATTTCCGAAAATACAGCCAATTGTTCTTTATTGGTTTTAGATTCGTATTTTAGATAATCTGGATTGTATGGTTGTTGGTGAATCATTTCTATTATAGAGTTACTATCTCTGCTTAAATCTTTACCAGCTACGGTATTGCTAAATTCTTTGTTTATTATAGCAGTGGTAGCAGCATCAAAGTCGTTGAGAGATAGTATCTCTGCATTAGCGTCGTCCACAATTTTGTAGTTGTCCACAAACCAAGCGTTGCCTAGTGCTGCAACGTTGCGTTGTACTGATGTCCCTCCTTGTCCGTTTGGAACTACAAAGTATCGTGCGTTAAGCATGTTTAGTACATCGGTGTTTATGTGTCGAGATAGGTAGAAGTCTATCAAGTCTTGGTATCTGCGTAGTTTTGCAGCGTGGTATCCTCCTATCTGATGGTGAAACGCCGATGGGTAAGAATCATTGAATGTATTTACAGCTATATTGAATACTCTATAATCTTTGTCTCCATTTATGCGAGCATATTCGTCTATTAGCAAGTCGTCTTGAGTAGGTTGAAGTGTTATTTTGTTTTTGTTTACGAAGTTGTTTTCGTTAAGGTAGCGTCTGTCTACGCCCCAAAGGTCGAAAGCGGTAAGGGCGATTAATATGATTATAGCAATGTTTTGATTTTTGATTTTGCCGTTGTTTAGTAGCCATATTATTGCTGCAGATAGAACTATAAGGATAAGTGAACGGAATGAGTCGCTTATAAGTAGGTCTTTTCTATCTTTTATAAGAATATCTTGTATAGCTTGCCATTGGTTGCCGTATTGTGCAGCCATTTGTGTGTCGGATAATCCTGAGAAAGAGAAAGAACTAGCAAAAACGATGAATAGTAGACATAATCCACCTGTTATTCCTGTAGATATGTATAAAGCTTTTTCTAGTTGTTTTTTCTCTATTTCGTTCTTTATTATAGTTTTTAGTGCTAGTATTGCCATAAGTACGGTAGTTACACTTGCTATAACTAAGCTCATGGATGGAGTGCGGAACTTGTTGTACATAGGCAAATTATTGAATAAAAATTCATTGAAGCCGCTAAAGTTTTTACCCCAAGCCATAACTATGGCAAGTAGTGTAGCTATAAGAATCCACCAACGTTCAGGACCTTTCACAATTATAAGTCCTAGTACGAAAAGGAACATAATTATAGCGCCGAAGTATACTGGGCCGGAGGTAAAAGGTTGGTCGCCCCAATAAAGAGGCGCTTGAGTCTGTCTAAAGTTCTTGTAGAATTCGGAATCTTTAGATACGGTTTCGCCTGAGCCGCCTCCGTATAGTCCTGGAACAAGAATTGTGAAAGTTTCGCCTTTTCCGTAGCTCCAACTATAGGCATAGTCTATATCTAGTCCCGATGTTTTGCCTGCTATGGATTTTGGTTCTCCGTCTTTGTATAAGTCTTCGGGGGTAACACTTATTTCGGAGCCACCTCTCATGGTGTATTCAGCATATTCTTGGTTTACAAGAAGGTGGCGTGCGTTTATAGTAAGCGCTAGTCCACAGCCTATTAAAAGTGTGCCTAGGCATATAAAGAACTCTTTTATCCATTTGTCTTTTATAGCAAAAACAGCATATACAGCTCCTAGTATAGTACCTGCTATGGCGGTGTAATATGTAATTTGTATGTGATTGAATGCTATTTGTAGGCCAAGTGTAAAGGTGAACATTATTCCTCCTAGTAGATATTTTCTTCGGAATGCTATCATCATGCCTATAAGCACTGGTGCTATCATAGAAATGGCGTAGGCTTTGGTGATATGTCCAGCCTCTATAATTATAATGTTGTAACTGCTTAGCCCGAAAGCTATAGCACCTAAAAGACTAAGTAGGGGTGTAGCTCCTAATAGTGATAATCCTATGTAAAAACTAATAAGGTATAGGAATAGGATGCCCACGTTGAGGTCTAAACCGAAAGGTGCCAAAGTAAGTAATTTACGGACTGGGGTGAAAATGTCCGAACGAGGTTCTGCCATACCTACTTGGTAGGCTGGCATTCCACTAAACATGGCACTGTTCCAGTTGGCATATTCGCCAGTGGCTTCGTGGAATTGTTTGGCTTCGTTTACCATGGCGTTATACTTCATGGTGTCGCCTTGCATTATAACTTTACCTTGAAATGCAGGTGCAAAGTAAATGGCAGAAATAATGAAGAATAATACTACTATTCCTGCATGGATAAGTACCTTTTTTGTTTTTGATTTCATGTTAGCGTATTTTAATAAGAACTATTGTGTGTTTGTAAACTGTTGTGTCACAGAGAAAATAATTACTATGGCAACATGTTTACAGTATGCAAAGATACTTATTTTTTGTAGAATCTGTTTGGTTTGAGTATTTTTTTGTACTTTTGCACATTGTTTTCTAGATATATATTTGGTATGAATATAATAATTATAGGTCCGGCTTATCCTTATCGTGGGGGTATTTCAGCATTCAACGAGCAAGTGGCTTACGAATATCAAAATCAAGGTCACAATGTGGAAATATATACATTCTCACTGCAGTATCCTGCGTTTTTGTTTCCAGGCAAAACACAGTATGCTGAAGGTCCTGCTCCTGTGGGGTTGAAAATATACAGAAAGATAAATTCCTGCAATCCGCTCAATTGGATAAAGGTAGGGCGTGAAATATGTAAAAAGAAGCCTGATTTGCTAATATCTCGCTTCTGGTTGCCGTTTATGGCTCCGTGCCTTGGTACGATAGAACGTATAGCTTTGAAAAACAAGCACACGAAGGTGGTAGCTATTTTGGATAATGTTGTGCCTCATGAAAAAAGAATTGGCGACAAGTTGTTTGCCAACTATTTTATAAGTTCCACTCAGGGTTTCCTTGCTATGTCTAAAACGGTATTGGACGATTTGGCAATGTTTGATACAAAGAAGCCTAGAGTGTTTTCGCCTCATCCGCTTTATGACCATTATGGCAATAGTGTGCCAAAGGCTGAGGCTAAGCAAGTTTTGGGCTTGGATAAAGAGGTGAAATATGTACTATTCTTTGGCTTTATACGTGGTTATAAAGGCTTGGATTTGTTGTTAGATGCCTTTGCTAGCGAAGAACTAAAGGCTATGGGAGTAAAGTTGATAGTGGCTGGTGAGTTTTACGGCAATGAAGAGGCTTACATGAAGCAAATAAAGACGTTGAATATAGCCGATAGGGTAGAACTGCATACTAGCTTTATACCCGACGACAAGGTGTACAACTATTTTTGTGCTGCCGATATAGTGGCTCAGCCTTACAAAACTGCCACACAAAGTGGTGTCACTCAGATAGCTTTCCATTTCGATAAGCCTATGCTTGTAACCAATGTGGGGGGCTTGCCAGAGATAGTGCCTGATGGAAAAATAGGCTATGTAGTAGAACCCGAAGCCGGAAAAATATCAGCAGCTCTTATTGATTTCTATAAGAATGGCAGAGAAGAGGGCTTTGTGGTGAATGTGAAAGAAGAGAAAAAGAAATACGCATGGTCTAATCTTGTGAAAGCCTTGAATGATTTGGCAGAATCTGTAAAATAAGATTTTATGATACCATTAGCAGAAGAATTACGTCCAACGTCGTTGGATACATACATAGGTCAGTCGCACTTAGTGGGTGAAAACGGTGTATTGCGTACTCTTATAGAGAGTGGCAGAATACCGTCTATGATACTTTGGGGGCCTCCGGGTATAGGAAAAACCACTTTGGCTACGATTATTTCAAAAACACTTAATCGTCCTTTTTATGTGCTTAGTGCTATCAGTTCTGGAGTGAAAGATGTTCGTGATGTGATAGACCGTGCTAAGCAGGAAGAGGGTTCGATACTCTTTATAGATGAAATTCATAGGTTCAACAAAAGTCAGCAGGATTCTTTGTTGGGTGCCGTAGAGAGGGGTACGATAACTCTCATAGGTGCCACGACCGAAAATCCATCGTTCG
>JAFZEK010000041.1 GCA_017560705.1 Bacteroidales bacterium
CACAAGGTATGTACTGATTCTTATTGGTCAATATGGAAGAAGGGGCACCAGCAGAAATATTGAACATACCCCTAACCGTAAGCTTGGAATAATCGAAACGAGCCATCATACCAAACCGCTTCACAAAGTCATATCTGAACCCCAAACCAAGCTGCAATGCTAAATCATATTCCGTTTTGGCATTCTCCACCACTTGCAAAGCCATATAATTAGGTATCGCCGACGGAGATATTAATCCCAAGTCCACCAAATTTGCCCATATTTCGTTGCCATACATCTGGCTGTGCAAAATACGATCTATTGTATTTTGATTACCATTAGTGCCGTTATAAAAAGCTGCCGTATAATCATTGGGCAACGTGCAACCGGCATCAATAAAAACAGAAAGCCCAACAAAATCGGGCAATTCTTTAGTCTTCTTCTGCTTTTGAGCCAGCAACGAAGAAAAAAACAACAAAGAAAAAGCAACAAAAGATATGCTTATCTTTTTCACATTCATAGTCATAAAGTGTTATATCAAATCTTTCCTATCTTTCAATATATTATAAAGCAAATCCCTAGCTCTATACAACTGAGCTTTCACAGTGCCCAAAGGCAAGCCCAACTCTTCTGATATTTCTTCGTAAGACATCTCTTCAAAATACCTCAACTCCACTAACCTTCTATACCTAGGCTTCAACATTTGAACCACTTCGTGCATTATCTTTACACGCTGTGTTGTAATAAATTCTTCTTCGGGTGTAGGATTGGACGAAGCTATAGGCAAATCATTTTGCCCGTCTTCCAAATCGGCACACACATTATGAATAGATATAGTTTGCAACCTTTTTTTACGTATAAAGTCAATACAATTATTAGAGGCAATAGAAAACAACCACGTGCTAAAAGCATGAGTTGGAGTATATAAATGTAACGAACGGAAAGCTTTGCCAAATGCCTCGATAGTCAAGTCATCGGCTTCTACAGGGTCGTTGGTCATCTTCAATAGCATTAAGTACAACGGTTCCCTATAAATCCTAAGCAAATCGGCATACGCTTTCTCGTCGCCCTTTTCACGTGCGAGACATACAAGCTTATAGTCACGTATTGCCTTATCCGTCATTTGTGTATTTACTGCTTCCATCGCTTAATTTTTCCCTTTAACGAAGAAAAATACATTATAGTATTCATTACTAGAAAATATATTTCAAAAAATGGTGCAAAGAATGCTATTTTCTTTCCTCCAAAGCGACGTGCATAAAAATAAAACGACAATATTTGCCATATCCACTTGAGTAAAACCACGCCTCCAACTATCTCACTAAGAAGCAACAATGATGTGAAGTTTTGAAGAATAAGCAAAACTGCCGAAGTATAAAATAACACTACACTAAGTGGATAAACAAACAAAGAAAATTTTCTACCTATACCGTAATACTTTTGAGTAGACATGCGTTCTTTCTTTTGCCTTACCCATCCCATAAATGTTTTCTTCGATTCGCTGTATACGTAAGAATCCTTGCTCAAGCACACAACAGCATTGGCAGAGCTTGCATTCTCGTTGATGAAAATATCGTCTTCGCCTGTAGGGATGTTATAATGCTGTATAAATCCGCCTTTTTCCATGAAAAACGAACGGCGGTAGGCCAAATTTCTTCCACAGCCGGTGTAGGGGCTTCCCATTAAAGCAAACCCAAACATCGATGCCATGTAGGACAAATTATCGTATCGTATAAAACTATTCAACAATGTTTTATCGGCACCCACACCGCTAAAACTTAAAACCACTTTGGTCTTATTGCTAGCAAAATGAGACGCTACTTCAGCTACCCATGTATTGGTTTTTGGCACGCAAGTGCAGTCCGTAAGCAATATAATATCATTCTTAGCCAAGTTTATACCTATCGACAATGGAAACTTTCGGCCTTGGAATAGGTTCACATCCTGTGTAAAGTTCATCACCTTCAAATGAGGATACTTGTCTTTATACATCTGCAAGGTGTACTGAGTGTAGTCTTGCGACACATGATTTACCACTATAACCTCATAGTTTGGGTGGTCTTGTTCCAACAAATAAACAAGGTTTTCTTTCAAGAAAATATCATCATTTTTTACGGTAAGCACCACCGAAACACCTGTATTTTTTACCTGATCGGGACTAATTTTCTTTGTTTTTTTGCCTTTATATACTGCAATTCGCAGATAAAATAATCCATAATAAAGAAAAAGTAATACAACACTAAGAGCCAAAACTCCAAGTAAAACAAGTGTAAATGTGCTTATTATAGTTCCAAATAAATTCATAGTTCTATTATAATTAAATTACAAAGATATGGAATTATTTCTGAAATAATCGTACCTTTGCATTCTAAATCGACACAATTTATTAACGAGTTTACTAACACTCTATCTTGATAATGAAGTTCAAAACAGTAAAAACAGACATACAAACAAAAGCTCGAGCAGGCGAAATAATCACCGACCACGGCACTATTCAGACCCCTATTTTCATGCCTGTAGGCACTATTGGATCGGTAAAAGCAGTGCATCAAAGAGAACTTACCAACGAAGTAAAAGCTCAAATTATACTAGGCAACACCTACCATCTTTACCTTCGCCCAGGGCTAGATGTGCTACATGCTGCCGGCGGTTTACAAAAGTTCAACGGATGGAACAAACCCATTCTTACCGACAGCGGCGGATTCCAAGTATACTCCCTTTCTCACAACAGAAAGCTAAAAGAAGACGGCGTTCTATTCAGCTCGCACATCGATGGGTCTAAACATTTATTCACTCCCGAAAAAGTTATGGACATCCAACGAACCATAGGGGGCGACATAATAATGGCTTTTGACGAATGCACTCCATATCCTTGCGATTACAACTACGCAAAAAAATCTATGCATATAACTCATAGCTGGCTCGACCGCTGCGTAAAACGCTTCCGCGAAACCGACCCGGTATATGACTACAGTCAAACACTATTCCCTATTGTTCAAGGAAGTGTATACCGCGACCTCAGAA
>JAFZEK010000341.1 GCA_017560705.1 Bacteroidales bacterium
AGCTAGACATATCCATGGAAGACATTGAAAGCATGAGATACAAATGCTTCCTACCTTTGAACAAAACACAATTCTACAGACTGAAAAACAACCCTGCTGTAGAAGACCTAAGACCTCTTATAACAGAAGATTACAACCCAAACACTATGTTTGAAAACGTAGACTCTGGCCAAGTATTTTTAGCTAGCTGCTACTTCAATTTCAATCAAATAAGTGCCAACGACCTACTAAGAATAGGAATACCACAACACAACATCGTGGCTATGGCAAGCTATGCTACACTACCGCTGACTACAGAAAACTACGAAAAACTAAAACAACATCCTGATGTAGAAAAAGTTATTCCTATAGAAACATTCCCAGGATATGCCGACAAAGAAATATTCCCACACAGCTCTAAATACAACTGGAACGCCGACAACTTTGGACCTATTATGATACCAAGAGCAGGCGAAACCGTAGAACTTACTATGGACAACCTACCTATATATCAAAGAATAATCAAAAACTTTGAAGGCAACGAGCTTGAAATAAAAGATGGAAAAATATTCATCAACGGAGTGGAAAGCAATCAATACACCTTCAAGATGAACTACTACTGGCTAATGGGCGACAACAGACACAACTCTGCCGATAGCCGTTTTTGGGGATTCGTGCCCGAAGACCACATTGTAGGTAAAGCTTCCAGAGTGCTATTCTCCATTGATAAAGACGAACATGGATTGTTCAAAAAAATTAGATGGAACAGAATACTAAGAGACGCTTCGTTATAAAAGCTACACAAAAGAACAACTTTTTTTTAAAGTAAAACACACAACAAGAAATTAATGGAAAACACTAAACATAAAGCAGGATTCGTAAACATAATAGGCAACCCCAATGTAGGAAAATCTACACTGATGAATGCCCTAGTAGGAGAAAAACTTTCTATAATAACATCGAAAGCACAAACTACTAGACACAGAATAATGGGAATAGTGAACGGAGACGATTTTCAAATCATCTACTCCGACACCCCCGGCATAGTAAATCCTCATTATAAGCTACATCAAAGCATGATGACATTTGTAAACTCTGCTTTGAAAGATGCTGACCTTTTCCTTGTAGTGACCGAAGTAGGCGAAACATTTAAAAGAAGAGAAGTGCTAGACAAAATAATAGCTACCAATCTTCCAATAATATTAGTAATAAACAAAATAGACCTATCGGACCAACAAACTGTGGCCGACAAAATAGCATATTGGCAAAATCAAATACCACGAGCCATAATAGTGCCTGTGTCGGCTACCGAAAAGTTTAACACACAACTTATATTCGACAAAATAATAGAACTACTACCCGAAAACCCTCCTTATTTCCCTAAAGATGAGCTTACCGACAAGTCTATGAGATTCTTCGTAAGCGAAATAATAAGAGAAAAACTACTACTCTTTTACCAAAAAGAAATACCCTATTCGGCTGAAGTTGTAGTAGAATACTATAGGGAAAAAGATGACATAGACGAAATATCCGTAATAATATACGCCGAAAGAGAATCGCAAAAAGGCATTCTTATAGGAGCAGGCGGAAAATCGTTGAAAAAAGTAGGCTCCGAAGCTAGAAAAGACATTGAAGAATTTACAGGCAAAAAATGCTTCCTAAGCCTACAAGTAAAAGTACTAAAAGACTGGAGAAACAACGAAAGAGCTTTGAAATCATTCGGATACGAAATGTAAAAACTCTGCGAAACACACTATAAATATAAGTGTTTCCGCCACATAACTAAGCGACAGACTGCACAGCTAAGGCACTCGCACCTAGCAGCAACCTGTCGCTTATTTTTATACCTATACCTCAGCATTTTCCGGCAACAGCCATGCACCTACTCCCTCTTTCACCGCAACACTGCACTTCCACTATCGACACTATTATAACCACACATTGGCTTTAGCCATTGGCTTTCGACACTGCTATCGCAACTCAAACTAATCCATTAGCAATCAGCAAGTATAATAAGGCAACTGCTAAAAATTCCACATTCTAGGAAATTGAATTAATTACAGAAATAACTTTTGCGTGCGTTGACTTCGTCGATGTTACTATCGCTCAAAATAGCTAATGCTTAGGCATTGCTCTTTACTCGCTTAATCGCAACGTTGCGTTTTTTACCGAAATCTTTCTATTTCTTTTGGGGTCGTATAGACCCCTATGGTGGATCAAAAGAAACTAGAAATCTTTCTAGTAAAAATTCGCAAATCACTTGCAAAGCATTTTTTAGACGTTGCCTTTACAAAACACTTACCTATAAAAAAATTTTCACCCGCTATATTTTTATTAAATCACGTTGTGATTTATTTACAGCACAACGTGATTTAATTAAAGCACGTTGCGATTTATTCAAATCACATTGTGATTTTATTTATTATCCCCTATAGAAAATGAAATTTATAGTAGGGAAAAAGAAATTTTCCGGCAGGATTGCAAAAACATCTAGGCAACTTCTATAAAGTCCACAAAGCAATTTTTAGAAGTTGCCTTATAGTAAAAAAAATGTCGGATAATTCATTTTTTATATGTACCTTTGCAAGGAATAATTAAAAACAAAGAATAGTAAAAAACAATATATTTCTCTTTAAACCAATAGATAATATATATGCAAACGGCATAAATGAAACTATTAATACCTACAGGGCAGAAGAAAACATAGCATTTACAACAGAGCAACCAACAAGACAATAAAAAAAAACAACATAGTTATGGCACAATGGAAGAAAGACAAAATACAGCGTGAGAACGGAGAGATTGTAGAAGCACAATTTCCCATTATAGTATCGGCGAGCCGTTCTACCGACATACCAGCTTTTTATGCCGACTGGTTTTTCGACAGAATGAGGAAAGGATATTCTGCTTGGACTAATCCTTTCAACAACAAACTAAGCTATGTAGCCTACCGCGACACTCGCTTTATTGTGTTTTGGAGCAAGAATCCTAAGCCTCTGCTAGAGCATTTGCCATATCTGAAAGAAAAAAACATCGGTTGCTACATACAATATACGCTCAACGACTACGAAGATGAACATTTGGAACTAGGGGTTCCAAGTGTGGAAAGCCGTATAGACACCTTTAAGCAACTTGTGGACACATTGGGCAAAGGCAGTGTGGTGTGGAGGTTTGATCCGCTGATACTTACCGACACCATTACGCCGGACCTACTTTTGAAAAAGATAGAACACATAGGCGACAGCCTGCCGGGATATACCGAAAAGTTGGTGTTTAGCTTTGCCGACATAGCATCGTACCGCAAAGTGCAAAGCAACCTAAAAAAGAACAACATTAACTACCAAGAGTGGACATCCGAGGGCATGGATTCCTTTGCAAGCCAACTGGCACAGCTGAACAAGAAGTGGGGATACACTCTTGCCACATGCGGCGAAAACATAAACTTGGAACGCTACGACATACAACATAATAACTGCGTCGACGACACCTTGATGATACGCTTAGCCCACAAGGACAAGAAGCTGATGGAGTTTTTGGGTGTAGAGATTAAAACAGTGGAAAACACACTGTTTGGAACGCCAACATTGCCCAACAATGCCATAATGCTGAACGCCGACACCTACGCAATTAAAAAGAAAGACAACCGCGACAAAGGCCAGCGAGCAGCCTGCGGATGCATGATGAGCAAAGACATAGGCGAATACAACACCTGCATACACCTATGCGAATACTGCTATGCCAACGCAAGCAAACAAACTGCCCAAGCAAACTACGCAACACACCTGCTAAACAAAACTTCCGAAACCATAACAGGTAAAATATAGGGCATTATGAACCTTTGCTATTAAGGCAACTTCTAAAAATTCCTCGTTCTAAGAAATATTATCATGAAATAAAAGAACTTTTGCGTGGTTGACTTCGTCGATGTTGCTATCGCTCGAAAGATCTAATGCTGGGGCATTGCTCTTTACTCGCTTAATCGCAACGTTTACGTTTTTTCTTGGAATCTTTCTATTTCTTTTGGGGTCGCATAGCCCGCTATGCTCAAAAGAAACTAGAAATCTTTCTAGTAAAAATTCGTAAATCACTAGCAAAGCAATTTTTAGAAGTTGCCTATAAATACAAAAAAAGAACACCCATGCCACTTAC
>JAFZEK010000042.1 GCA_017560705.1 Bacteroidales bacterium
GACCAAGGTTTGTACCATACAGCAACCATATAATGGGCAATAACGTGGCGTAGTTTGTTATTAACGGCAAGTGCTAATCCAAAATTATTGCTATATTTTTGGATTAGACCGAAATTTATTTGTGTCTTTCGTCGTTCAAATCGGCATACGGCGATTGTGAATATACGCTTATTACTCCCGAAAACTATTGGCAGCACTTGGTCTAAGAAATAAGGAAGATAACATTATGGCATAGATGTTTTTTTAGATATAGATTATAGTTTGTTGTAGGAAAAATGTGATATTAGTGATTAAATTGCATGGAAAAATGTGATAAAAGCTGTAATTTTGCAGCCGAAAATGTGATATACGATATGGAACTACTTAAAAGAAAAATAGATACATTTTTAAGCAATTGGAAAGGGGATAACGATAGAAAACCTCTTATTGTAAAGGGTGCAAGACAGGTGGGAAAAACAGAATCAATACGTTTTTTTGCCAAGAATAATTATAAAAATGTCATTGAAATAAACTTCGTTTTTCAGAAACAGTATAAGCAAATATTTTCTGATGGCTACGATGTGGAAAGCATCATAAAGAATATATCTTTGCTAAATCCATCGCTGTCTTTTCCCGAAGGCGATACTCTTTTCTTTTTCGACGAGTTGCAGGAATGTCCCGATTGTGCCACATGTCTTAAATCGTTTATGCAAGATGGACGCTATGATGTTATTTGTTCGGGTTCGCTAATGGGGGTATATTACAAGGAAATAGAATCCAACAGCGTAGGCTATAAGGAGGATTATGAAATGTATTCGTTGGACTTTGAAGAGTTTTTGTGGGCCAAAGGTTATTCTTCGTCTATGGTGGACGATGTATATGCACATTTAGAGACTTTGCAACCCTTCTCGGCTTTGGAATTTGATGTGCTGATGAATCTGTTTAAAGATTATATGATATTGGGCGGAATGCCCGAAGTGGTGTATAATTATGTGAAAAACAAAAACTTTAGTGGTTCGTTGAATACTCAAAAACAATTGCGGCTGGACTATGAGGAGGATATTACAAAATATGCCAAAGAGGGGTTGGAGCGAACCAAGATACTGAATATCTATAGGCATATACCTGTGTTTTTGGCAAAAGACAATAAGAAGTTTCAAATTACCAAGGTTGCACCTAGGGCAAGGAATAGGGAGTATATTGGTAGTATAAAATGGTTGGAGAATGCCGGTATTATTAATGCTTGTTATTGTATGCAGAATGTAGAGTTGCCTCTCAAGGGCAATTACGACTCATCGCAATACAAAGTGTATTTCAACGATACGGGCATGCTGATAGCTTCACTTGACGAGGAAGCTCAGGACGACTTGAGGATAAATAAAAACTTTGCCACCTATAAAGGTGCTATATATGAAAATATAGTGGCCGAAATGCTTGTAAAGCAAGGTTATAATTTGTTTTATTACAAGAATGAAAAAAGCACCGTCGAGATGGATTTCTTTATAAGGAATGCCGATAGCCTTATACCAGTGGAGGTGAAAGCCAATGACAATGCTACTGCTTCGCTAAACAAGCTGATAGAATCAGACAAATATCCGGATATAAAATTTGGTATAAAGTTGTGCAACAAAAATATTGGCTATAATGGTAAGTTCTACACTTTGCCTTATTTCCTTACCTTTCTTTTGAAGCGATGGCTTAGGGTAAAAGTCTATTAGTCGGCAATGATGCTTCCGATATAAAAAAAGATAGGGGGGCAGTGTTACATTCCTATTCTGAGATTGAAGAACACCGACATATTGTCTGCAGGCGAGGGCGAGTTGTAGCTACTTAATCTGTAGGCTGCACCTATGCCCCATTTTGACATGCCTATATGTTATCAAGATTTACAACGACAATTACTCGGGTGTAAGAACCTTTGTAAAGAAATAGGATAGAGTAAGAGAAAAATAACTTTGTCATAAAACTTCAAGAACATTCATTGTGTTGTATGTATCATAAGTATATATGTAATATAATGGATGTTCTTTTGTTTTTTGTGGTATAGGCAATGGGGAAAAGTTAAGCATACGATAATCCGAGGCTCTTTAGCATGGAATTTTTAGAAGAAGGATAAATACTAAAATGAATGAAGTTTCGTTAAGCCAAAGTAACTTTAATATTTAATGACATAAAAACAATATGAGAAAGGTACTACAATTATTATTAATTAGCCTGTTGGCTATATCGTGTCAAAACAACAAAGATGGTTTTGTATTGGAAGGTTATTTGAAAGGAGGCGAGGGTAAATATGTTCGTATAGAGGAGGTGTCGCCGTCGGAAATAATATTTATAGATTCGATAAAGCTAGATAATAAAGGCGAGTTTAAGTTCAAATACAAGATGCCCTATCAGAGCTTTTATAATGTGGTAGTGTCGCCCACGGATTTTGTTATGCTACTGCCAAACTATAAAGAGAAGATAAAGATAACAGGAGATTATGCCAACTTGTCTCGTACCTATATGGTTATAGGCTCGTTGGAGTCGCAGCTATTGTGGCAGCTGAACGACTATAGTATAATGGGAGTAGATAGGTTAGACTCGATAAAGGCGGTGTTTGATGAGCTGTCGAAGAATCCGGATACCAATTTTTTCAAGAAAGAGAAGCAGCTGCTGGATAGCATTTACCTCAATGCCTACTACGAGCAGCAGGATTTTGTAACATCCTTTGTGGAGGAAAACGCCGGGTCTTTGTCTACCCTTATAGCCTTGTATAAGACCTTCAATACTATTCCACTTATACGTCCGGATCAAGGTTTTGACTATTATGAGATGGTGAGCGAGGGCTTGAACAATAAGTTGCCGGAAAATCCGCATACTCTAACATTTGGCAACACGGTACAGAATATGCGTTTTAAATATGGCAGTCCTACGGATCAAGGTGCCGTTGTAACTATGGGAAACGATTAGAGCAGCATTATGCCAAAGGGTAGTAAGCTATATTTTATATCGGATATTCATCTGGGATTTCCGCCTTTCGAGCAGGAACGAGAGCGTATGTTTGTGGCATGGCTAGACAGCATAAAGGACGATGCCGCCGAGGTGTTTTTGCTAGGCGACATCTTCGACTTTTGGTTCACCTACAAGCATGTTGTGCCACGTGGCGGAGTGAGAGTGCTGGGCAAACTTGCCGAACTCGCCGACAGCGGTATAACGGTGCATTATGCTACAGGCAACCACGATATGTGGATTTTTGACTACTTCAGCCAAGAGCTAGGGCTACGCACCTACACACAGCCGTGGGAGTTCACCTACGATGGTAGGCACTTCATGGTAGGTCATGGCGACGGACTGGGCAAGAGCGATAGGAAATATAACTTCCTCAAGCTGCTCTTTTCCTCTACAATATGCAGGCGGTTGTTTGCCTCTCTGCATCCATGGATAGGCATGACGGTGGCACATCTGTGGTCTGGAAAGAGCCGATCGTCGCACACCGAGATGGATTTGACCTACTTCGGCCACGACAAAGAGGATATAACCAAATACTGCATAAAGCAGCTAGAAAACAAGCACTACGACTACTTCGTGTTTGGACATAGGCATTTGCGGTTGGATATAGACCTCGGCGGCGGTGCCAGGTACATCAATCTTGGGCAGTGGATGACGGATAAATATTATGCCGTGTACCACGATGGTAAAATGACTATAAAAGATTTTTCTTTTTCTGACGATAGACAACAAATAGAATAATAATACATAACAAAATAAAAAAGGGGGTTACATTATGAACCTAAACATAGATAAAACTGCACAAGATAACGTGCAAAAGTGGTTGGAAGGCAACTACGACGAAGCAACAAAGACTGCAATACGCACGATGATGGAAGAAAACCAAAATGAGCTTAACGAAAGTTTTTATCGCAACTTGGAGTTTGGCACAGGTGGCTTGCGTGGCATAATGGGAGTAGGAACAAATAGGATGAATAAATATACAGTGGCAATGGCCACACAAGGATTGGCAAACTATGTTCTAAGTTCTTTTTCAGAGCTGAAAGAAATTAAGGCTGTGGTGGCCTACGACTGTAGAAACAATAGCCCATTCTTTGCCAAGATAACTGCCGATGTGTTGGCTGCCAACGGTATTCATGTTTACTTGTTTGATAAGCTACGCCCTACACCGGAGCTGTCTTTTGCAGTGCGTCAGCTAGGTTGTCAAGTGGGTGTTATGATAACAGCATCGCACAACCCCAAGGAATATAACGGCTACAAAGCTTACTGGGACGATGGTGGCCAGTTTGTAGCTCCGCACGACACTAATGTTATCGACGAGGTGCTAAAGATAAAAACTCTCGACGACATAAAGATGACCGGTGGCGAAAATAATATAGAAATAATAGGCGAAGAGATAGATAAGATATACTTGGACCGAGTGGCACAAAACTGTTTGCTCCCCGATGTCATAAAACGCCACAAAGATATAAAGATAGTATATACACCACTCCACGGCACCGGAGTGAACCTAGTGCCGGCTATACTGCACAAACTAGGCTTTGAAAATGTGACCATGGTGAAGGAACAGGCTATAAACGATGGCGATTTTCCAACAGTGAAATCACCTAATCCTGAAGAGAAGCCGGCATTGGAAATGGCTATAGCACTAGCTAAAGACATAGATGCCGACATAGTGATGGCCACCGACCCCGATGCCGACCGCGTAGGTATAGCCGTAAAACGCAAAGATGGTCAGTGGATGTTGCTCAACGGCAACCAAACAGCATCGGTATTGGTATATTATCTTTTGAACCAATGGAAAGAAAATAATAAACTGACCGGCAAGGAGTTCGTGGTGAAAACCATAGTGACTACCGAGCTTATAAAAGACTTGGCAGAACGCAACGGCGTGAAATGCTACGACGTGCTTACAGGTTTTAAATTTATCGCCGACAAGATCAAAGAGCTAGAAGGTAAAGAGGTGTTCATAGGCGGAGGCGAAGAAAGCTACGGTTTTATGATTGGCGACTTTGTAAGAGACAAAGATGCCGTAAGCACATGTGCTATGATAGCAGAAATAGTGGCATGGGCAGCAGACAACGGAAAGACATTCTTCGACATCCTTGTGGACCTATATAAGGAATATGGTTTCTACAAAGAAGACTTGCTTTCGATAACCAAGAAAGGAAAATCCGGCAGCGAAGAGATAAAACAAATGATGGTAAACTATCGTAGCAATCCTCCAAAAGAGATAGCCGGTAGCAAAGTTGTGATGGTGAAAGACTACTTGCTACACAAATCCACCGATTTGACAACAGGCAAAGAAGAGGCTATAGACTTGCCAACATCAGACGTGTTGCAGTTCTTTACCGCCGATGGTAGCAAGATTTCGGTGCGTCCTTCAGGAACCGAACCTAAGATAAAATTCTACTTCGGAGTGAAAGAAACTCTAACTAACGCCGCCGATTTTGACGCTGCTAATGCCGCATTGGATAAAAAGATACAAGACATAAAACAATCGTTGGAATTGGTATAAATAGATAAGTATAAAGGGTTGCAATAACTTTGCAACCCTTTTGCAATTGTATTATACATCTTTTTCTTGTTCACAGACAGCAACCACTTAACAGACAAAATCGGTATTGTGAACATCATCGGTACGATAGCGATTGTGTCGGGCGTTGTTCTTCTTGGAATTCAAGAGCAGAAATTATCTAAACAGGAAATTAGCTTTAATGAGAATAAAAAGAAACACCGCCTTGGCGCTTTGGCGCTGCTGTTTCCCATTGCCTACACGCTCGTGGATGCGCTTTCCATGGTTGCAATGGGTATTACGGTATCCGGAGAAACGGAAGTTAGTATTCCCGA
>JAFZEK010000342.1 GCA_017560705.1 Bacteroidales bacterium
AGATGAAAGAAAATCCTTTTTTAACAGAATGGAATACACCTTTTGGAGTTCCACCTTTTGATCAAATAAAAACAGAACATTACATTCCTGCATTCGAGGAAGGTATGCGTTTGCAAAAGAACGAAATAGATGCTATTGTAAACAACACCGAAGCTCCTACTTTTGAAAATACAATAGAAGCATTGGAATACAGTGGCAGCATTCTTGATAAAGTATCATCAGTATTCTTCAACCTTACTGAATGTAACAACAGTGATGAAATGGAAAAGATAGCTAATGAAATTATTCCTCAACTATCGAACCACGGAGATGATATAAGCTTGAACGCTAAACTTTTTGAACGTATAAAAGCTGTTTACGACCAAAAAGAAGAACTAAATCTTAATGCAGAACAAATGCGTTTATTAGAAGAAACATATAAAGGCTTTGTAAGAGGTGGTGCTAATGTGCCAGCTGAAAAACAAGCACGTTTCCGCGAAATAAACGAACAACTTTCGTTGCTATCTCAACGCTTTGGCAACAATGTGCTTAAAGCTACCAACGAATATCAACTAGTAGTAGAAGACAAAGCTAAACTAGCAGGACTTACTGAAGACCAACTAGCTGCTGCATTAGAAACAGGTGCTGCTAATCCTGAAACTAAAGGTAAATATGTGTTCACATTGCACAACCCAAGCTTGCTACCATTCCTTTCGAACTGCGACAACAGAGATTTGCGTAAAGAAATATGGACTGCCTACGCAGAACGTTGTACTTCAGGATCTACAAATAATACTATTATAATAGATTCTATAGTAAACCTAAGACTAGAACGTGCTAATATCCTTGGTTTTGAATCGCACGCTGCATACGTTTTAGATGACTGTATGGCTAAAACTCCTAATGCAGTAAACGAATTACTTATGAATGTATGGAAACCAGCTATAGCTAAGGCTCAACAAGAAGCTGAAGAATACAAAAATATGATTAAAGCTGAAGGAGCTAACTTTGAATTAGAACCATGTGACTGGAGATACTACTCTGAAAAACTACGCAAAGAAAAATATAACTTGAACGATGAAGAAATACGTCCTTATTTCTCTCTTGAAAATGTTCTTAATGGAGTATTCGATGTATCTGGAAAATTATATGGACTTACTTTTGTAGAAAACAAAGAAATACCTACTTACGACAAAGAAGCTGTAGTATATGAAGTACACCGTGAAGGTAAAGTTATAGCTATCCTTTATATGGACTTCCACCCACGTGAAAGTAAACGCAGTGGTGCTTGGATGACCGAATTCAGAGGACAATATGAAACTAAAGACGGTGAAAATATTATACCTATAATATCTCTTGTATGCAACTTTACTAAACCTACAGCCAACAAACCATCATTGCTTACTTTCGACGAAGCTGAAACATTGTTCCACGAATTTGGACACGGATTGCATGGTATGCTTTCTAAATGTCACTACAAATCATTGGCGGGTACTAATGTGTCTAGAGACTTTGTTGAACTTCCATCTCAAATAATGGAAAACTGGTGTCGTCATTCAGAAGTAATGAAATCTTACGCTAAACACTACCAAACTGGCAATGTAATACCAGATGAATTAATAGCTAAAATAGAAAATGCCGGAACTTACGGACAAGGTTTTGTTAATGCAGAACTTATAGCTGCTTCATTATTGGATTTCCAATATCACATAATAACTACTCCTACCAAAATATCTTTGCCAGAATTTGAAAATCAAGCTATGGGTAGCATAGGATTAATTCCTGAAATCATTTCTCGCTACAAGAGTACATATTTCCAACACATATTCTCTGGTGGATATAGCTGTGGATACTACAGCTACACTTGGGCTGCTGTATTGGATAACGATGCTTTTGAAGCATTTAAAGAAAATGGTTTGTTTGACCAAGCTACAGCTGATGCTTTCCGCACTAACGTGTTAGAACGTGGCAACACTGAAGACCCAATGGTTCTATACAAACGATTCAGAGGTCAAGAACCTTCTATTACTCCTCTATTGAAAAACAGAGGTCTACTATAAGAACAATGAATAACCATTTTAGTTGAAATAGTATATAAATAATTAAGTTCCCTTGCTATGATGTAGGGGAACTTTTTTTTTATTTTCAATTGAAATTTTATACCTCGAAGAAAGTAAAATTACATCACGAGGAAAATGAAATTACATCTGGTGGAAATCTAATCTACATCACGAGGAAAAATTATAGGTATATTTTGTTGATTTTTACTCTAGGAAACTTCTAAAAATTGCTTTGCAAGTGATTTGCGAAATTTTCTTGAGAAGATTTCTGCTTTCTTTTGACCCATCATAGCGGGCTATGCGATTGAAAAAGAAATAGAAAGATTCCAAGAAAAAACGCAAAGCACGCAAAAGTTCTTTTGTTTCATGATAATATTTCAGAGGACGTGGAATTTTTAGAAGTTGCCTCTATATTGTATAGGTGAAAATACTCGTTAATGCAAAACAAACAACAGAAATGGATGAATACTTTGGTGTACTGCTGTACATTTGTAAAAGCTATTATATATAATAGTATAACCACGTGTAGATATAATATCTGAAGTGCTGCACTATTGTAATAATGACAGCTTGCCTATGCCAGAGTGTTAGCTTTCTGATATATCAGAAAAAAGTTGTATATTTGCAAAACAAATAAACCTAAATAAAAACCTAAATAAAAATTATATGAAACAGATTCATAGGAAAATAGGAATGTCCGTCCTATTATTTTTTATGGTATTTGGCATAAGATTTAGCCAGGCACAAACCATCAGTGGTACTATAACCGACAAAACAACTGGCGAAACCCTTATAGGTGCCACAGTGATGGACGTACTTTCGGGAAAAGGTACTGTAACCAATAATCATGGTAGATATTCTTTAACGTTAAAAGACGACACTGCAAGCCTTATTATATCCTACGTGGGCTTTGCTAGTCAAACTTTCTCTTTAAAATTAGAAGGTGCGTTGGAAATCAATGCACAGCTACAGCCGAGCATCGATTTGAAAACTGTAAATATTCGTTCGGAACGTCCTACTGATGCTAAAAGTTCTCAAATGAGTGCTATAGCTATACCTGTAGAACATCTGAAATCTGTGCCTGTAATGTTTGGTGAAACAGATGTGCTAAAGACTTTGCAGCTTATGCCCGGTGTGCAAAGTGGTTCGGAAGGTATGAGTGGTATATATGTGAGAGGTGGCGGCCCCGATGAAAATCTTTTCCTTTTGGATGGTGTGCCAATGTATAATGTGAATCACCTTGGTGGATTTTTCAGTGCATTCAATGCTGATGCTATAAAGAATGTAACGCTATATAAAGGTAGCTTCCCGGCTCGTTTTAGTGGAAGGCTTTCTAGCGTGCTAGATATAACCACCAACAATGGTAACGACAAAGAATATCACGGCAACATAAATATAGGAGCTATTTCGTCCAAACTTAGCTTGGAAGGACCTATAATAAAAGAGAAAACAACTTTTAGTGTATCGGCAAGAAGAACATACGCCGATATATTGTTACAACCTTTTATTTCTTTGCTTGGTACTTCTGTAGATGCAAACACTAATGCAGGGTATTATTTCTACGACCTAAATGCAAAGATAACTCACAAGTTTTCGGAAAAAAGCAGATTGTATGCGAGCTTCTATTCTGGTGATGACGTAATATATGCCAAGTTTAGCATAAATGATATGAATTATGGTTATATGTATGATAGCCGTGAATACTTGAAAATGAATTATAATTGGGGTAACATTGTAGGAAGTTTGAGATGGAACTATGTTATAAATCCTCAGCTATTTATGAATGTATCGGCTTCTTACAGTAGATACCGCAACGATATGGGAGTAGGATTAGAATATTTCTATGAAAGCATATCTGAGGTAGAAGAGTATATGTTGGATATGACTTACAAATCGGGTATACAAGACATTACTTCTAGAGTAGATTTTGACTACAGCCCAAGCACCGAACATAACGTTAAATTTGGTGGAGCTTTTACTCATCACATCTTCACTCCTTCAATAACAGGACTTAAAACTGAATATAATTCGACATATTACGTTGAGGACAACGGTTCTATAGACACTATAATGGGCGAAAGCATAGTGCACGCCGAAGAGCTAAACCTATACATAGAAGATGATTGGAGCATAACCGATGCTTTAAAAATGAACTATGGTGTAAATCTCTCAGGTTTTTTGGTGGAAGGTACGTTTTATCCATCTATTCAGCCTAGACTAAGTGGTAGATGGCTCATTAGCGACAACCTTTCTTTCAAAATAGGATATGCTTATATGACTCAGTATCTTCACCTTTTAAGTACATCGGGCATAAGCTTGCCTACCGACTTGTGGGTGCCGGTAACTGCAAAAATAGAACCTATGAATGCTCATCAAATAGCAGCTGGTTTTGCTTATAACATGGAAAACGATATAGATGTTTCCATCGAAGGTTACTATAAAAGTATGAACAACCTTATGGAATACAAAGATGGTGCATCCTTCTTTTCTAGTAGTGCCAACTGGGAAGACAAGGTGTGTCTAGGACGTGGTTGGTCTTATGGATTGGAGTTTTTGGTACAAAAAACTATGGGTAAGCTTACTGGTTGGGCAGCATACACTTGGAGCAAAAGTATGAGACTCTTTGACCGTCCAGGTCAAGTGCTTAGTAGTGGAAAACCTTTCCCTTCCAAATATGACCGCAGACACGATGTTTCCATAGTAATGATGTACAAACCAAATAATAATTTCGACATAAGTGCCACTTGGGTATACTGTACTGGAACTGCTACTACGTTTGCTATGGATGAATTTGAAATTCTTATAGACAACGACTATTCTACTACAAATCAATATATAGAAAGTAGAAACAACCTTAGAATGCCCGACTATCACCGAATGGATGTGAGTATGAACTTCCATAAACAAAAGAAACACGGTGTGCGTACTTGGAGCTTAAGCGTTTATAATGTCTACAACCGTCATAATCCTTATATGCTTTTTGAAAGCAATGGACAACTTATGCAGTTGAGCATTTTCCCTATAATTCCAACAGTATCTTATCAATATAAATTCTAAGTAAAAACAACTTTGCTGGAAAAAGAAATAAAACCAAAACAAATAAAAAACACTTATAAGACAATGAAAATAGAAAAACATTATAGTATAATAGTATTATTATTTCTTTGCATAGGCATAACATCGTGCAAGGACCCTGTAGATATAGATTATATAGGCTATGAGAAGAAAACCGTAGTGGATGCCATAAACACTGTGGATAGCACATTTGCTGTGAGGTTGACAGATAGCAGATGGGCTTTCTCGAACGTGCCGTTCAAAGAGATAGCTAATGCTGATGTAAACCTTTGGGTGAATGGTAATAAATGTTCTGCACCCACATTCACCACATGGAAGAGAGATAAAAATTATTATGTGTTTGACTCGTACTCGCTACGCGAAGGTGACTCATTAAGATTAACTGCTACAGTAAACAACAAAGAAATATCTGCAGGTTGTCGTGTGCCAGAAAAACCTCAAATATCCAACTTTAATGCTACTCAGTCTTTTGTTATCTCTGAATACGAGAACTATACGGCCGACAGTGGATGGTTTACAGTAAATGACACCTCTTACATAATGTACAACATATCTTTCTCTTTGAATGACAACCCAAGCAAGAAAAACTTCTACCAAATAGAAGTCTTGCAAAAATCAAAGAATGGAAGTATAGGCACTGCTGATATATACATAGACGACTATTTGCTACTAGACAACATATCATCCTTCGACATTGTAGAAGACTATGGTTTATATACTCGAAAATTCTTGTTTTCAGACAATGCCATAAACGGAAGAGACTACACTGTGAAGGTAGAAGTAGATTTGTACAACTACGACAACGAACTTGCAAGCTATTATGACAATGTAGTATTCCGAATATCAGAAATAAGTAGCGACCTATACTACTTCCTAAAGACAAGAGATGCTTCTCAAAACTCTGATGAATTATTCTCTGAGCCTACTTTGATTCACACTAATGTGGAAAATGGAATAGGAATAATGGGTGCTATAAACCCACTGGATATACTACTTTGGACAAATCCTGATAACGAACAAAATAAATAGAAAATAAAAACAAGTCTGCACACATTATGAAATTTCTTTTGCTTACACCACCTCTTACCCAGCTGAATACACCATATCCGGCTACTACCGTGCTAAAAGGGTATCTTGATAAATGTGGTTATGAGGTGGCTCAGGCTGATTTAGGCATAGAACTAGTGCTGAAAATATTTAATAAAGATTTTTTGGCTCAAATCTTTGAAAATACAAAGACTCTTAAACTTAAACCTAATCATAAACGCATCTATGCCAACAAAGAGCAATATATAATGTGTGTAGATTCTGCTATACGCTATTTGCAAGGAAAAGACACCTCTTTATCCACACGCATAGCAGCTAGAACCTTGCTGCCCGAAGGACCTAGGTTCGACAATCTTGCCGACATAGAATGGGCTTTCGGAACTTCGGGAACCGATGATAAAGCTAGGTATTTTACAACTCTTTTCATTCAAGACATTGCGGACTACATAAGGGAAACGATCGCCCCTTTCTTTGACCTTATACGTTATGCTGAACACTTAGCAGCATACGCTCCGGAGTTTGACGAAATGGATGAGGCTCTAAACTCAAAACCTAATGTGATAGACAATGTATTAATAACCATTTTGGAACAATACATAAACACCTACAGCCCAAATATAGTGGGCTTCGCCGTCCCTTTTCCCGGTTGCTTATATGCAGCTTTGCATTGCTGCAAATGGATTAAAGAAAAACATCCGAACATAACGACTGTTATAGGCGGAGGATTCCCCAACACCGAATGGAGAACCATTGCTGATAAAAGAATTTTTAATTATCTAGACTACATAACGCTCGACGATGGTGAACTTCCATTGCAACGATTGGCAGAATATTTAGAAGGAAAAATATGTAAAGATCAACTGGTAAGAACATTCTACCTTGAAGATGATGAGATAAAATATAGTGCCAACGACCACGAAAACATTTCGTTTGAGAAAAATGGTACACCGTCTTTTGAGGGTCTAGATATGTTGCAATACATATCTATGGCAGAGATGGCAAACCCAATGCACCGATTGTGGAGCAACGGAAAATGGAACAAAATGATGCTATCGCACGGATGCTATTGGGCTAAATGTGCTTTCTGCGACACTTGTTTAGACTATATTGGCCGATACGAAGCACCATCTGCAAACATTGCTGTAAACAGAATGGAAAGCATTATGGCTCAAACACAACAAAGTGGTTTTCATTTTGTGGACGAAGCTATGTCGCCAAAATTGCTAGAAAATGTTAGTAATGAAATTATAAATCGCAAATTGTCTTTATCCTATTGGGGCAATATACGTTTTGAAAAAGCCTACACACCACAGCTGTGTCAGCTAATGGCAGAGGCTGGATGCATAGCAGTGTCGGGAGGATTGGAAGTAGCTTCCAACCGATTACTTAAACTAATGAACAAGGGGGTGAGCATAGAACAAACAATAAATGCCGCTCGCAATCTTACCAATGCCGGGATAATGGTGCATACTTATCTTATGTATGGTTTTCCAACAGAAACACTTCAAGAAACAATAAATGCACTAGAAGTAGTGCGAAGAATGTTCGAAGAAGGAATAGTGCAATCTGCTTTTTGGCACCGATATGCTATGACCACGCACAGTCCATCGGGCAGAGAACCCGAAAAATATGGAACTGCTAGAACATCGTTAAAGCCTAATCCGTTTTGCAACAACGAGGTGGACTTTACCTACAATTTTAAATACGACATAGAAGCGGTGGGGGATGGGTTGAGATTTGCTACCTATAATTATATGAATGGACTAGGATTTGAACGACCTCTATGGAAGTGGTTTAAGATTAGAGTGCCAAATCCTAATATATGATAAGCATTTACATTACACTAAAACAAACAGTGATAAATATTCAAAATACCAAATACTGCATATCTAGCATTCCTAAGTATGCGGTATTTTTATTATAAGGCAACTTGCTTTGCAAGTGATTTGCGAATTTTTACTAGAAAGATTTCTAGTTTCTTTTGATTGAGTATAGTGGGATATGCGATTGAAAAAGAAATAGAAAGATTTCAAGAAAAAAACGTAAACCACGCAAAAGTTCTTTTATTTCATAATAACATTTTTTAGAACGTGGAATTTTTAGAAGTTGCCATAACTTACTTTATACTTGCATATATCAAAAAAAAATCCGTACTTTGCAGGGAATTGAGTGTTTTGATATATGTTTGTATTGAATTGATTTTTATGATATAACAACAGTAAACACTTATGTTTTAAATTATATAATAACATATAAAACAAATAATAATATGAGAAACAAACTAATAATCATTGTGGCAATATTTGCATTTGCCACCGGTGCCAATGCACAAAACTCCGACGA
>JAFZEK010000343.1 GCA_017560705.1 Bacteroidales bacterium
ACTGGAGCAATACTGCTAAATACAAGCAATAAAAGTGAGGCTGCAGTGGGGTATGGCACTTTGTATGGTGATAGTTGTGGTGCGTTGTCTGTGATAGGTGATATATATAAAACCGAGGTGTATGAGTTGGCAGACTATATAAATAGGGAAAAAGAACGTATACCTCGCAATACAATAGAAAAAGCACCTTCGGCAGAGCTTCGTCCAGATCAAAAGGATAGTGACTCTTTGCCTGATTATAATGATTTAGATGCAATTCTTTCGATGCTTATAGAAGAAGAAATGTGTTACGAAGAAATATGTGAAGAAGGATATGAGCCTGCATTGGTGGAACGCGTGCTTAAAATGGTAAAAAATAATGAGCATAAACGTTTGCAGACTGCTCCTGTGCTGAAAATATCTCCAATGACATTCCGTTTAGATAGAAAAATGCCTATCGCATAAGTGTATAGGAAGGTTTATAGAAAATAAAAGTCTTGGAAAATTGGCTGTTGTGGTATTAATCATAGCAGTCGATTTTTTTTGTTGTCGTATGTTGTATTTATCAAGGATTTTTTCTTATTGTCGATAGGTATAATGTATTTTATGCGTAAAATGATGTTAAAGTATTGGTAAATAATGTTTTGTGGTGATAAATGGAAAAAGGGTGTTTGTTAGGTGATAAAAACATGAAAAATGACTATCTAAATGCTATAAATATGCTTATTTTTAATGCGTGGATTGAAAGAAAAATGAAAAAAGTTGTAGCATATAATCAGTGAGTTATAATAAAAATAGTAGTTTTCTTTAAAAAATATTTGGTGGAAAAGAAAAAAGTGTGTATCTTTGCAACCGAAAACGAAGAGAAAAGGGTTCTAAAACATAATAAATGGTCCGGTAGTTCAGTCGGTTAGAATACATGCCTGTCACGCATGGGGTCGCGAGTTCGAGTCTCGTCCGGACCGCAAGAAAGCTCTCAAATATAACGAGGGCTTTTTTCGTATAAACTGTTTCAGGATAAAGAAAGGTTGGAAAGAGTCTTTCTTTTGAAAGGAATATGTAGTATATGGAAATAAAACAAAAAGACACTTTGACGGTTTTAAAGTGTATATACAAATCGATTATAAGGGGCTGACCGGTTTTGACAGCAAGGATAATGGATTTGTAAGCATGCAGGCTCACACATCAACAGCCTTGAAAATGGATGTAAAACAATAATTGGCGAAAATAATTACGCTCTTGCTGCTTAAGCTGAAGTATAGTAGGCTTGCATTATTTCGGTACAAGGTGCTGAAACAAGACATTTCCCGACAACCCAGCCCATCGGTTTTCGAATAGGAAGTGCTCGTGAGAATGGGATAGTTGTAGTATTGCTTCGCTGCTACAATGAAATTTAGAAGCTAAGGTTTAATTTGGGTGTCTTTGTCCGGTTTAAGCTCGAAAACTAAGCAAAGAATAAGCATGTAGAAAGCATTTTTGTTACTTGTTTGGACGGCGGTTCGACTCCGCCCAGCTCCACTAAAAAATACCGAAAATAGGTAGTGAACATTGAAAAATAACAGCAGTTTTGCCGTTCTGAGCGTTGAAAAATACGAAAAAGAGAAATCTAGAAATCAGAGTGTTGTGAAAAATAAATAATTTTTTTTGGTAAAAAGCTTGGTGGAATGAAAAAAACTGCGTAATTTTGCAAACGAAAATAAGACAGAAAAGATAAGAAAATGGTCCGGTAGTTCAG
This sequence comes from Bacteroidales bacterium, assembly GCA_017560705.1. Lineage (GTDB taxonomy): Bacteria > Bacteroidota > Bacteroidia > Bacteroidales > P3 > HGM05376. Next base: position 1,715 of record JAFZEK010000343.1, read on the forward strand.
TCGGTTAGAATACATGCCTGTCACGCATGGGGTCGCGAGTTCGAGTCTCGTCCGGACCGCAAAAAGCTCTCAAGAAATTGTTGGGAGCTTTTTTTGTATATCTATATTTTGTGTTTTACAGATTGTTTTTTTTTGATTGACTTGCGATGGGTGTTTGTAAAATGATGTAGCTGTTGTATAGGTTGTGTTATATAATGCTGTAGAGCTAAAGTAGTGGAGATTTTGTATGCTTTCAAAACAATGGAGATTTTCAATGTGTATATGACAACAAAAATGTAGATATTTTGCTGATAAAAAATCCTTGTAAAAGAGGAAAAGAAGACATGCAAAAAGGGCGTTATAATAGCCTATTTTTGTATGTTGAAAACCTAGGTGAATAAAATATGTATAAATAATTGAGATTTATTACTCATAATTCGTAATAAATTCGTACTTTTGCAAAAAAATATACAGACTGTTATGTTTGAGAATTTAAGTAATAAGCTAGAGAAAGCGTTTAAAGTATTAAAGGGAAAAGGCTCAATAACAGATATAAACGTAGCCGAAACAGTAAAGGAAGTGCGTCGTGCATTATTAGATGCGGACGTTAGTTATCCTATTGCAAAAGAGTTTACAGACCGTGTTAAGTCGCAAGCTTTGGGTATGAACGTGCTCCAATCTGTGGAACCTGGTCAGATGATGGTAAAAATAGTGAAAGATGAACTTACCAAGCTGATGGGTAGTGAAACGGTTGAAGTAAACCTTAAGGGTTCGCCAGCTATAATATTGGTGGCAGGTTTGCAAGGTTCGGGTAAAACTACTTTTTCTGCAAAGTTGGCTAACTATGTAAAGAATAAAAAGAATAAAAGTGTTATGCTTGTTGCAGGCGACGTATATCGTCCTGCGGCTATAAATCAATTGCAAGTGCTAGGAGAACAGATAGGAGTGCCAGTGTATGCCGATATGGAGAACAAAAACCCTATCTCGATAGCTGATGCAGCATTGAAAGAAGCTAAATCAAAAAATATACAAGTACTTATTGTCGATACAGCAGGTCGTTTGGCTATTGATGAGCAAATGATGGATGAGATAGCAAACTTGAAGCAAAGTTTGAACCCTCAAGAAACATTGTTTGTTGTGGATTCTATGACAGGGCAAGATGCTGTGAATACTGCTAAAGCATTCAATGAACGTTTGGATTACGATGGAGTGGTGCTTACTAAGTTGGATGGTGATACTCGTGGTGGTGCAGCTCTTACAATACGCTATGTCGTAAACAAACCTATCAAGTTTGTGGGTGTTGGCGAAAAAGTAGAAGCTTTGGATGTTTTCCATCCTGAACGTATGGCTAACCGTATATTGGGAATGGGTGACATCGTGTCGTTGGTATAGCGTGCTCAAGAACAATATGACGAAGAAGAAGCTAGAAAACTTCAAAAGAAGATTGTAAAGAATGAATATAATTTTGAAGATTTTTTGGCTCAAATCGGTCAAATAAAGAAGATGGGTAATGTAAAAGATTTGCTAGGTATGATTCCTGGAATGGGAAAACTTGTGCAAAATGTTGAAATTGGCGACGACGCATTCAAAAATATTGAAGCGATAATAGGTTCAATGACTCCATACGAACGTAGAAATCCATCTGTGATAAATGGTAGCAGAAGAATACGTATTGCCAAT
>JAFZEK010000344.1 GCA_017560705.1 Bacteroidales bacterium
AATATTTTGGCTCTTACCGATTTGGGAGAAAAAAACGTGTCTAACCACATTATCCCATCATCTAGCAGTATATTACCTGATAACTATAAGTCCAACTTGTTGTTCAATGTGTTGGATAAAAATAGCATACGTAGTATCAACAATATATCCTCTTATATGCAAAGCTTGGGTATGGTGTCGGGTAAGGACTTCGAAAAGGTGGAGAGTGCAAGAAAACTTAGCGAAAGTGAATATACTTTCAATCCCCGATTAGGTTTCATCTCATTAAATCAACCACTTAGTTCGGATCAAGTGTTGGCAGTAGCTTTCCAATACCAAGTTATTGGAGATTCCACTATATATCAAGTAGGTGAGCTTACTACCGATGGTGTAGTATCGCCAAATACTATGGTGGTTAAGTTGCTTAAAAGTACTACAGTAAACACTCGTGGACCACTGTGGAAGCTGATGATGAAGAACGTATATTTTTTAAAGAGCACACAGATAAGTTCGGAGAAATTTAGATTAAACATTCTTTACGAGGGAGATGAAGGAGGTATTCCATCCGGTTATTTTGCTGAAGGTCCTAAGAAAGGTATATCTCTTATAGAGCTGTTTGGATTAGATAGAGTGGATGGGCAGCAAAATCCTTATTCCGATGGTGTGTTTGACTGGTTGGATAATGCAGCCTCTTCGGGTGGTATTATTCAGTCTAGTTCGGGTAGAATTTATTTCCCCTATGTAGAGCCGTTTGGTAAGGATCTGAGAGAACTGTTGGGCGATGAAAAAGCTGCCGAAAAGTATTGCTTCGATTCGTTGTACACTCTTACAAAAACTATGGCTCAGCAATATCCCGACCAAAATAAATACTATCTAGAGGGTTCTTATACCACAGCTATGAGTGGCGAAATATCCTTGGGTTTCAATATTCCACGTGGTTCAGTGAGAGTTACTGCTGGAGGTATTCCTCTTATAGAGGATGTGGACTACACGGTGGATTATATGATGGGTAAGGTAAGAATTATCAATGAAAGTATTCTTAATTCGGGTACTCCTATTAGTATATCTAGCGAAAGTAATTCGTTCAGTATGATGACTAAAACAATGCTAGGTATGCACTTAAACTACGAGTTTGACCCAAAATTCAATGTTGGTGCTACTTTGATGAATCTTAGTCAAAAACCTCTTACTGCCAAAAATAATTTTGGTGACGAACCTATATCCAACACTATGTGGGGTTTGGATTTGAACTACGAACATGAAGTGCCTTTTATAACAAAGTTAGTGGACTGGTTACCTGGCATTCAAACCAAAGAGGCTTCGGTGTTAACTATTAATGCGGAGTTTGCTCATTTTCTTCCAGGTATTGCCAACACCGGTGATGAGAAAGGTGTGTCTTATATCGATGACTTTGAGGGTGCTAAGTCTAGTATAGATTTGCTTGGTGTAAGCTATTGGCACTTGTCTAGTACTCCACAAGACGTAAGTTCATCGATGCCGATGTTTCCCGAAACAGCACCTTCTTCGGGTCTTGCCTATGGCTATAACAGAGCTAAACTGGCTTGGTACAGAATTGATGACATATTCTATGGTAGTAATTCACCTATAAATATTACTGCCGAAGATAGGTCTAAACCATACGCTAGGCGTATTACCGAGCAAGAGGTGTTTCCCAACAAAGAGTTGGCTGCCGGACAAACTACTAATATCTATGAATTAAATCTTGCTTTCTACCCTTCGGAGAAAGGTCCGTATAACTACGATGTGACTCCTACTCCGTTCAGTGCTGGTATAGCTGCAGATGGTAGTTTGAATAATCCAACTTCTCGTTGGGGTGGTATAATGCGAAAATTGGACTACACCGACTTCGAAACTCAAAACATTGAAACTATAGAGTTTTGGTTGATGGACCCTTTTATTGAAGAACCTAATCACACAGGTGGTAAATTGTATTTTAATCTTGGTGATATATCTGAAGATATATTAAGAGATGGTCGTAAATCTTACGAGAATGGGTTGCCTACAGATGGTCTGGTGGATAATATAGATACTACCATTTGGGGTAGGGTGCCTGTGTTGCAAGCCTTGGTTAATGCTTTTGACAACGACGAAGCTGCTAGAAAGTATCAAGATATTGGCTACGACGGATTAAACAGCACTGATGAAGCTACTTTCTTTGAAAATTATTTAGCTGATATTGCTGCTGTACACGGAACTGGTTCGCCGGCTTATATTGATGCTGTTACAGACCCTTCTAACGACGATTTTACTTATTTCAGAAGCACTTATTGGGATAATAACGATGTAAAAATCAACGACCGATACAAATATTATAATAACTCTGAAGGCAACTCGCCTGTGTCGGCAGACAATACAGAGGGATACACTACTGCTGCTACTAGTAGTCCAAACGTGGAAGATATAAATAGAGATAACACACTTAGCGAAGCTGAAAACTACTACGAATATAGTATAGACCTTATTCCATCTAAAATGGTAATAGGTGAAAACTACATTACAGATATTCAGGTGGCTAATAACATAAAACTACCCAATGGAGAGGTGACTTCCTGCAAGTGGTATCAATTTAAAATTCCTATCAGAAATCCGGAACGCAAGGTGGGTAGCATTAATGGTTATCAATCTATCAGGTTTATGAGAATGTTTATGAAAGAGTTCTCTGATCCTATTATTTTGCGTTTTGCTACTTTGGAGCTAGTTTATGGAACATGGCGTAAGTATGACGAAGATTTGCTACAACCTGGTGATTATCCTACCGGTGTGGTGGAAGACGCTAATTTTACAATAAGCACTGTAAATATTGAAGAAAACGGTTCTAGAGAACCTGTGCCATACGTGTTGCCTCCTGGTATTGAACGTGAAAGCTGGTACAGCAGCACTTCTTCTTATCAGTTGAACGAACAATCTATCCAAATTCAAGTAGAAAATTTATCTTCGGGTGATGCTAGAGCTATCTACAAAAACTCAGATTTTGATTTTCGCTACTTCAAAAATTTAAAGATGTTTGTCCACGCTGAAAAAATGTTTGAAGCTGATAATTTAAAGGATGACGATTTATCTCTTTTCGTAAGAATAGGTACTGACTTTACTAATAACTATTATGAATACGAGCTTCCTTTGAAACTAACGGATTGGGGTGTAGGTCTTTCAGATCCTTACGCTATATGGCCTCAAGAAAATAATGTGCTAGTGGACTTAGAAAAACTTGTAGAGGTAAAAGAAAACAGAAATCGTGCCATACGTTCAGGCAATAGTCAACATACAGCTTCTACAATGTATTCAGAATATGTAGGTGATAGAAAGTACAGTGTGCTTGGTAGCCCAAATATAGGTAGTGTGCGTGTGCTTATGGTGGGAGTTAGAAATCCTAAGAAAGAATCTCTTACTGATGGTAATAATATGTTGCCAAAAAGCGTAATAGTGTGGATCAACGAGTTGAGATTATCAGATTATTCCGGCAAAGGAGGTTGGGCTGCTACTGCTTTGGCTAGAACCAACCTAGCCGATATTGGAGATTTCTCCATCTATGGTGCCTATACTACTGCCGGTTTTGGTTCGCTAAGTCAAGGCTATGCCGACTTGGATAAGGTGAATCGTAGCGATATAGAGATGGCTCTAAATTTAGAACTAGGTAAGTTTTTGCCGGAAAAATGGGGTCTTAAAATACCAATGCACTTCGATTATTCTAATCAAATTGGTAGTCCAGAATATAACCCTCTAGACCCCGATGTGCTTCTTTACGACGACCTAGACACTTACTCTACCAAAGAACAAAGAGACTCAGTGAAAGCGATGACTCAAGAAAAACTTACTCGTACTAATCTCAACTTTATGAATGTAAGAAGAGAAAAAGTGGGTAAACCTGATGCTTCGGGTAAAGTACAGAAACGCTTTTATGACATAGATAATTTCAATTTCTCTTACGCCTATTCTTCAGAAAAATCTCAAGATATAGATATTGAGTATTATAATAAAACTCAGCATCGTGGTGGTTTTGGATATAATTATTCGCTAACACCAAAACCTTGGAAACCATTTGATAAAATAAAAACTTTCCAACATAAAAATTGGAAGCTGGTAAAAGATTTTAATCTATATTATCAGCTAAAGAGTGTGATGTTCAGAACGGAAATGTTCAGAAACTACGAAGAGTCCAAAATAAGAAACAAAAGCGTGGGCGATATTATTATCAACCCCACTTTCTATAAACAATTTACTTGGGATAGAATATATAACATTCAGTATGACCTAAGTAAGAGTATACGTTTTACTTACGATGCTACTGCCAACGCTAGAGTGGATGAGCCTATAGGTAAAATAGACACTCGTACGGCTCGTGATTCTATTTGGGAAAGTATTGGTGGATTAGGTACAATGCAAAACTTCCGACAAAGCATCAACGCTTCGTGGGATGTGCCTATTAATAAGTTGCCTTACTTAGATTTCCTACGTATGCCTTTGAGCTACAGAACTCAATATTCTTATATGGGTACTACAGCAGCCTTGGCTAGAATGGGTAGTGTGATAGAAAACTCTACAACTTTCACTGCTAGGGGTGATGCTATGTTGGATAATTTCTACAAAAAAATCTCTTGGATAAAGAAAGCATATCAGCAACAACCTTCCAACTCTCAATTCGAGCGTGGTTCTAAAAACAGAAAAAATGCTTTTGATATTTCCAACAGTGCCAGAGCTGAAAACAAAACTTCCGAGGTAGACTCTACTGAAACAGCTTTCAAAAAGATTATGAGAGAGATAGGATATTTTAGCGTACGTTTTATCACTGGTGTGAAAAGCATATCGGTGCAGTATACCAACACTGCAGGTACTCTTATTCCGGGATTTATGCCTGAAGCTACTATTTTTGGACTAGACAATAACAACCAATGGGCTCCGGGACTAGGTTTTGTGTTGGGCAGTCAAGGTTCTATCATCGATTTCCTTTTGGATAACAACTATTTGAGTACTGATACTTTGATGAATACTGCTCACGAACAAAAGTCTAACTCTATCCTTGCAATGCAGGCTTCCTTAGAGCCTATTAGAGACTTGAAGATAGAACTTACTTTTGCTCAAAACACTTCTACCAACTCTTCGGCCTACTATAAGTACAATTCTAACTTGGGCTACGTGGATGGTCCTATAACACCGATGTCCAACGGATCTTACACCTCTACGGTGTGGTTGTTTTCTACTGCCTTTATGGAAAGTGACGATTTGTTTGCTACCTTTATAGAAAACAGAAACTTGATAGCTCTCAGATATGCTGAGGCTAACCCCGATCCAATGACTGATAACTTGGTCTACGATACCATGGCCAACGCTTTCTTCCCCTATGGATATAACTCTAGCTCTCAACAAGTACTGTTGTCGGCATTTTTAGCTACCTATATGGGAAAAGATGCTAAAAGTATACAGCTGTCGCCGTTTTTTAAATTCCCTTTGCCAAACTGGAGTATAAACTACAATGGACTTAGCAAAATAAAATGGTTGCAAAAGTGGTTCACCAATGTGGCTATGAGCCACAGATACGCATCCACCTACACTGTAGGTAATTTCTACACAGACCCTCGTATTGCAAACGTGGCTGCCTATGACTACGGTGTGGAAACTATACTCAACGATATTAGCGGAAACTTTATCCCTAAAGAATCAATAGAGCAAGTGCAACTTACCGAGCAGTTTAGTCCTCTTATTAAAATAGATATGCAAATGGTGAATAACATTCAAGCTAACTTTGAGATAAGAAAGAACCGCACTCTATCTATGTCCTTTGCCAACAATCAGCTAACCGAAACAGTGCGTGATGCTATTGTGGTAGGCTTAGGCTATAGATTTAAAGACGTAGCTTTCTCGCTTAAAACTAGTGACAAAACTATTAACCTCAAAAGCGATGTGATTGTTAGAGCCGACATAACTAGAAACATCAATAAAACGGTGCTTAGACAAGTGGATCAGAACGTGAGTCAGATAAGTGCAGGTAGCGAAGTGTGGACTATTGGTATTTCTGGAGAATACGCTCTAACTACAAATCTTACTTTGCGTGCTTTCTTTGAAAGTACTATTAACACTCCCTACATCTCAAATTCTTATCCTAACTCCACTACAAAGGGTGGTATAACAGCTCGCTTCTCATTCTAAGCTGTAGATGAGGTGTGTGATTATAGAGAAAAGGAAAATTATATATAGTTATTATAGTTGTTGATTTGTATAAAAGTTATCAGAAACAGCAGTTCAGAAAAAAGAGCTGCTGACTGATAATTTTTTTTGCCCCTAATTTTTGAATAACTACTATACATATTTATTGGTGTCCGCTAAAAAAATCAATACTTGTTGCGTGAGAAGTTTATTTTGTCGGACAGCCGATATGTTGGAGGTACAAATAGCATTTAGGGCTGATAATTCAAAAAAAATGTCGGAAAAGCGTAAATATAGCAAAGACTTTACCTTACTTTTTAATCATTATATTTATTATGCAAAATATAAGACTAATTTAGCGGACAGCCGATGCCCCCCAAAAAAAAGGGGGGCTTATCCAAGAAAAAACGATTATCAGTCTTTGAAATTCAGTACATTGAAAAAGGTATATCTTGTTTAGCGGACACTAATAATACATATTATATATGTATTCAAAAAAACTAACTATTTCTTGAAAACAAAAAAAAGGCTACAAGTGTTTATGAGTCACTGTAGCCTATATGTATGTATTACAAAGAATAAAATTACTAACTATTAGTATTTATAGAAACCTTCACCGGTTTTGCGACCTAAAAGACCTGCACGTACCATTTTTCTCAATAGAGGGTGAGGACGGTATTTGTCATCTCCGTATTCACTGTGAAGTACTTCCATGATAGCTAAGCACACGTCAAGCCCGATTAAGTCTCCAAGAGCTAAAGGACCCATTGGGTGGTTAGCACCAAGTTTCATAGCGTTGTCTATGTCTTCGGCAGTAGCTACGCCGTCGGCTAGAATACCAATACCTTCGTTAACAAGAGGTATAAGAATACGGTTCACTACAAAACCGGGAGCTTCGTTTACCATTACAGGAGTTTTTCCCATAGCGTTGGCTAGATCAAATATTTTTTGAGCTACTTCTTCACTAGTTTTTTGTCCCTTAATAACTTCTATAAGTTTCATTACAGGAGCAGGGTTGAAGAAGTGCATACCGATGAAGCGTTCTGGGCGAGAAGTGCAAGCTGCAATCTCTGTTATAGATAGAGAAGAAGTGTTTGTAGCAAAGATGGTGTTTTCACCGCACACTTTGTCAAGTTCGGCAAATACTTCTTTCTTAAGAGCCATATCTTCTGAAGTGGCTTCTATTACTAGGTCAACATCAGCTAGTTGAGCATATTCGGTGCAAGTGGTAATGTTTGCCATAGTGGCATCCATAGCTTCTTGAGTCATTTTGCCTTTTTCTACTAGTTTGGCAAGACCTTTGCTTATACGACCTACAGCTTTATCTAAGCTAGCTTGAGTTCTACTTTTCATTATTACAGGCATATTAGCTTGGGCAAAAGCTTGAACTACACCACTACCCATTGTACCTGTTCCTATCACGCATATTTTCATATTGCTCAGTGTATTATGTATGTTATGTTGTTTTATTTTATTTGTTTTTGAATTCAGGTTTGCGTTTAGCTAAGAATGCAGTCATGCCTTCTTTTTGGTCTTCTGTAGCGAAGCATTTACCGAAAAGTTTATTTTCAAAAAGTATTGCGTTTTCGGCATCCATATCGTAGCAGTTGTTGATGCATTCTTTAGCATATTTAATAGCTATAGGAGCGTTTAGCACTATTTTGTCGGCTATCTCGTAAGCTTTTAGCAAAAGAGCGTCTTGTTCGCACACTTGGCTTACAAGTCCTACTCTTAGGGCTTCTTCAGCGTTTATTACTTTTCCTGTGAAAATCATTTCTTTAGCAAGGCTAAGACCTACTGCTTTAGCAAGGCGTACTGTGCCGCTGAAACCGGGTATAATGCCTAGTCCTACCTCAGGTTGACCAAATTTAGCTCTTACTGAAGCGATACGAATGTCGCAAGCAAGAGCAAGCTCGCATCCACCGCCAAGAGCGAAGCCGTTGACAGCTGCTATAACAGGTATTGGCAGTGTTTCTATTTTGCGGAATACTGCTGCACCTAGTTTACCAAAATTGAAGCCTTCTTCTTCGTTTAGGTTCTGCATTTCGCTGATATTGGCACCGGCTATAAAGCTTTTTTCGCCGTCACCAGTGATTACAAGAACACGAGTTTCGTCAAAGTTTAAGTTGTCCAAATAGCTATCTAATTCTCTTAGAATAATAGAGTCCAACGCATTTAATGTTCGTGGAGCTGAAATAGTCAGTGTAGTTACTTGGTTTACTGTAAAGAATTTTAGATAATTATATTCCAACATATCTTATTGTTTTTGTTTATTTTCTGTGTGTTTTTTGCCTATTTTTAATGGCTTTTGAATGTTGCAAAGATACGTTTTTAATTTGATATGTAAAAGAATATTGTGAAAAAAAATAGGTAACTTCTAAAATCTTACTCTAAAGCCTTTTCTATTAATGGAATAGCGTTGACCAGCGAGTAATTTTTTTTAGGGGTTGCCTATGTCTAAAAAGGTGAAAAGCAAATCACTGTATCTGTGCTATAAGTACACGATACAGTGATTTTGCTTGTTTTTTGTCACATATTAGTTCTTTTTGAACATTAGTTTGGTGTAGGCTGCGTTGGTCCAGTCGATCATCATTTTACGGAACTGTGCGTATTCAGCCACCTTTATAATGTCTTTATTA
>JAFZEK010000345.1 GCA_017560705.1 Bacteroidales bacterium
ACTAATTATATAAAAGTGTAGCGTAGTGTAGCGCTACGGGGGGGGTGTTTTTTAACTGTAAGTTATCAGTTATAAATTGTAAGTTATAATTCCCAACTACTAACTACTAACTACAATAAAACTATATTCATTCACGTTTTTTCCTAAGTCGTAAAAAACATATATACAAAAAAAACAATGAAACGAATAGGCATTTTATCGGACACACACGGAGTAATACCCAATCAAATATATGATTTCTTCAAAAACTGTGATGAAATATGGCATGCAGGCGACATTGGTTCAATGGATGCACTTATAGAGCTACAATCATTTAAACCCACAAGAGCAGTGTATGGCAATATGGATGGATGGGACATTCGCTACGAAACATCGGAAAACAAATTATTCTTTTGCGAAGAATGTAAAATACTAATGACCCACATAGGGGGTTATCCAGGACGATATGAAAAAAGGGTTGCTCGACTCATAGAAGAGGAACAACCCAATATATTTATTTCGGGGCATTCGCATATCCTAAAAGTAATGCCCGATAGAAAATATAATCTATTACACATAAACCCTGGTGCAGCAGGAAAACAAGGTTTTCATAAAGTATCCACCCTTATACGACTCACCATCGACGGAAAAACACCAAAGGACTTGGAAATAATGGAGATTAAGAAATAACTTCTACTCTATTATCTTCCACTAATCTATATTTTTCACCCGATTCTGGACAAGCAGCTATTCCATTGGCATCAAAATTTAAGCGGTGCCCACATTTACTTATCCAACCCAATTGATAGGCAGGATTTCCCACATAAAGAGCATAGGGTGGTACATCCTTAGTAATAACAGCACCTGCACCAATAAAAGCATATTCTCCAATATTATGCCCACACACAATAGTGCTATTAGCACCAATAGTAGCACCTTTGCCTACCATTGTTTTACGATACTGGTCTTTTCTATTAATGGCACTACGAGGATTGAGGACATTGGTAAAAACGCAGGAAGGGCCCAAAAACACGTCATCGCCACAAACAACACCTGTATATATAGAGACATTATTTTGAACCTTCACATTATTACCCAACACTACATCGGGCGATACTACCACATTTTGACCAATATTGCACCTTTCGCCTATGACACAACCTGTCATAATGTGCGAAAAATGCCAAATCTTAGTACCCCTGCCAATGCTACAACCATCGTCAATTACGGCAGTTTCGTGGGCAAAATATTCTTCATTCACCATCCACTTGGTAGTTTTATTCTTTACTTCTTATATACTGTTCCCACTTCCAAGCAGAAGCCAGAGTGTCTTCCAACGAGCGTTGAGCTTTCCAACCCAACTCCGTATTAGCCAAAGTAGTATCAGCGTAGATAGACATAACATCACCTTGTCTTCGAGGAGCTATTTTGTAGTTAAGTTTCAAGTTGTTTACACGTTGAAACATTTCTACAAGTTCCAACACTGAAGTACCCTTGCCAGTACCAACATTAAATATCTCGTAGTTTTGTTTGTTTTTGCCCTCTATCATTCTAGCAATAGCGGATACGTGGGCTTTTGCCAAATCTACCACATCTATATAATCACGAATACACGAACCATCGGGAGTAGGATAATCGTTGCCAAACACACTCAAACATTCCCTTATTCCCGACGCAGTTTGTGTGATAAATGGCACTAAATTGTTTGGCACACCACGAGGCAACTCACCAATAAGAGCGGAAGGGTGAGCCCCAATTGGATTAAAATAACGCAACGCAATACCTTTAAGTTTTGAAGAAGCGACAGCATCTCTGAGTATATCTTCGCATATTTGTTTTGTGTTTCCGTATGAAGATGTAGCAGGCAGGCGAGGAGTTTCTTCAGTCACAGGAAGCACTTCGCTCTCTCCATACACCGTAGCCGAGGAAGAAAAAACAATATTACTGCGATTATATTTTTGCATAAGTTCTAATATATTCAAGAACGAAGCAATATTGTTGCGATAGTATTTTAAAGGCATTTCAACCGATTCACCTACAGCTTTAAACGCTGCAAAATGTATAACCGAGTCAAACTCATAATGTTTAAACACATTTTCCATTGCTTGATAGTCGCAACAGTCCACCTCTTCGAATGGAATCTTTTTACCTGTAATAGCTTCAACACCTTTAAGGCAAGTATCATCACTGTTGGAAAAATTATCCACAGCCACTACATCAAATCCAGCTTCTATAAGCTCTACAAGAGTGTGCGAACCAATAAAACCGGCACCTCCTGTTACTAAAACACATTGTTTTTTTGCTGTTTCCATAGTTTTTGTATCCTAAAAATAAACGCAGAATATCCTTACACTCATCGCAACAAGAATATCCTGCGTAAAATATTCATTCTTAATTATCTTTTACTACTTATTAACCATTACCTATTGATGGTCCAACGCTGTATATACCGAGTTATTACTCTTAAACTCAGGAACAATTTTTTTCATCTTTGCCACAATCTTGTAGTCATCGCAAGTATCAATTATTGTTTCTAAGTCCGATATATTTTCATTCACTTCATCCTTAGTGTATTCACGCACCTTAGCACGCATAATCTTTGGATTTTCAGTTTCAATTGTATTTTCTTTGGTAGCAAGCAACTCTTCATACAATTTTTCACCAGGGCGTAATCCAGTTATCTCTATTTCCACATCAGGCACGTGCGAAAGCATAATCATTTTCTTTGCCAAATCATATATTTTCACAGGTTTACCCATATCAAAAACAAAGATATTGTTGTTATCCCCTATAGACCCAGCCTCCAATACAAGGCTACAAGCCTCAGGAATAGTCATAAAATAACGAATGATATTCTTATCAGTCACCGTTAGAGGACCACCTTTTTCTAATTGCTTCTTGAACAACGGTATAACCGAACCATTACTACCTAATACATTTCCAAATCTTGTTGTAATAAACTTAGTAGTAGAGCATTGACGACTTTGTGTGTATATCTCAGCTATGCGTTTGGTAGCACCCATCACATTTGTTGGGTTCACAGCCTTATCTGTTGACACCATCACAAATTTTTCAACTCCATATTCAATAGCTAAATCCACAACATTCTTAGTTCCAAAGACGTTTACATATACAGCTTCGTATGGGAACTCTTCCATAAGAGGCACGTGCTTATATGCAGCAGCATGATAAACAACTTGAGGACTATAACGCTCAAAGACTTCTTTCATCTTACGCCTATCCTTTACGTTGCCTATAACAAATTCCATTGGAACTCTAAATTTCTTGTATGGGTCGTTATTTTTCAACTCAAATTGCAAGTCATACATTGGAGATTCAGCTTGGTCCAATAGAATTAATTTCTTTGGTGCATAGTGTAAAACTTGTCGACATATTTCACTTCCAATGCTACCTGCAGCACCAGTAACAAGAACTACTTTACCTTTAAGTTCCTTAGATACATTTTCATTACTCAACGAAATAGGTTCACGACCCAAAAGGTCTTCTATTTTAACATCTTGAATTTGATTTACAGTAAGTTCACCATTAATCCAAGTATTTATATGAGGAATAGATTTCACTGTAAGTCCCAAATCCACACCTTTATTTATAATATCCTTGCGTTCTTTTATACTTATACTAGGAATAGCAAGAATCATCATATCAATATTGTTATTCTTGATGAAATCCACAGTCAAATTATGAGGATTAAGAACTTTTACCCCATTTATAGACTTTCCAATTTTTTTAGGAGAATCGTCGAAGAATGCTTTTATCGTATATTGTCGTGTAGTATCATTATACAAAGCATTTTGAGTTATTCTTCCAGCATCTCCAGCACCATAAATAACAACATTCAATATCTTAGCATGAGGACGCAAATATTCATTATAAATACGACGAATTATCAATCTAGATATTGTAAGCGTCATAAAAGTGAAGATACATATAAACATTATCCCAATATACGTTGGGAAGAAATTCAACAACTGTGGAAAGAAATGACACAAAAGGAACTTCGATACAGAAAGCACACTAAAGGATAGTACTGCTATATAAATAAGCCTAACTATATCATTGAACCCAGAATAGCGAAGCATACCTTGGTAAGATTTTGTCACCAAAAATATAACTATAAACACCACTAATACAGGTATCAATTCCCTAAGTGAGTTCATCAATGCCAATGTGTTTAGATGGTCATAATCTTTAAGCAACATCAGCAAGAAATACGAGAAAATCACAATAAAAATATCAAACAAAAGAATCAATATTCTTGGAAAAGAATTAGAGTTTCTTCTACCATAAAGCAATCTCGCAATATATATCAAAAACCTTTTCATATATAGTCATTTATTATTTTTACAATGTTCCAATACATATTCACATTCGTGAATAACTTTATAATACTTTAATTTTCTATTTATTACACCTACCTCACACTTGATACACACAAGTATTCAGCCCTACAAAAGTACAACTTTTTATTCATATTTGCCAATATTTTTTATTTTTATTTCTTTACAATTTCCAAACAACACTCTACCAATAATTTCCAACTCCCTTGCAAAGGAATTTTTACACCTTTCACAGCTTATATACCCCACTGATTTACCTCTTAAAAAATCCATCGTGATGAAAATTGAAATACATCACGATGGATTTATATCTACATCACGATGAAAATTTGTCTACATCGTGATGAATTTTACAACTCATACGTATAGGTGATAAACCTCAGCTACTATTTTATTCCCAAAAAGACATCTGATTCTATGAGTTTTATCACAGCATAGTAGTTTTCCATTCCTTTATCGAACTACAAATAAACTGAACCTCTTGTTCTGTAAGATAGGGATGCATAGGCAACGACAGAACTCTTTTGCATAAATCATTAGCAACAGGCGTAGATGTTGACGGCAAAGACATTTGAGCGTATACAGGCTGAGAACTCAGCGGTTTAGGATAATATACAGCCGTAGGCACACCTTTGTTCTTCAAAAATAATTGTAAACTATCTCTCAATTTTTCATCCTCCAATGTTATTGTAAACTGGGCCCACGAAGAATAAAAGTTATTGGGAACACGGGGAATATGCACGCAATGTTGCAATTCTTCCATATACATCTTTGCTACATTATTCACTGCTTCTAACTCATTTTGAATAAAAGCATTTAACTTCACTTGTAGTACAGCCGCTTGCAAAGCATCTAGCCTTGAATTCATTCCTATAGTCACATTGTCATACTTCGATTCACCTTTACCATGCATTCTATAGGACATTGCTTTCTCTGCCCAAGCAGTATTATTTGTAAACAATGCACCTCCATCGCCATAACAACCAAGAGGTTTTGCAGGGAAAAATGATGTAGTACTTATATCTCCAAAACTGCAAGCTTTCCTGTCCCCAATACGTCCACCAAAACCTTGTGCAGCATCTTCTACAACATATAATCCATTGATTTTAGCTATACTGCAAATTTCATCATACATAGCAGGCAAACCAAACAAATCTACAGCCATTATAGCTTTTAGGTTATAACTTCCCAAAGCCTTTACATAGTTTATTTTTTCTTCTAAATCCTTGGTATCTAGATTAAACGTTTCCGAATCGACATCAACAAACACTGGCACCGCTCCCACTACAGAGACAGCCTCGGCAGATGCAAAAAAAGTAAAATCTGGAACAAAAACTACATCCCCCTCTCCTATACCCAACACCTTCAAAGCCAAAACCAACGCATCAGTACCATTAGCACAACTTACACAATGCTTCACCCCAACATATTCAGCAAGTTTTTCTTCCAACTCCACCACTTGCTTACCCATAATAAAACTACCCGAAGAAAGAACACTTTGTATTGCTTCGTCAATATCAAGTTTTAGAACTTGATATTGTCTTTTTAAATCTCTAAACTCCATACTCCATGATATTTACCATCCAAAAGGATGTTTTACAAGAGAATATTTAGCCATCGGATGATAGTCTCCCGTCAATCCTATAGGTGTAGCATTTCTTATATCATGAACTATGCTTATACAGTTTTTAGCCTCCGATATTCCAAAACCCTCACCTTGTAATATTTTTTTATAGCTTAGAGTATGCAACTCTGTAAAACCTTCGCTAAATTCAAACTCACTTCCATCTACCATAATAGTACGATAAGTTCTTTTTCCTTCATCAGTAGCAACTGTAGGAAGATGACTTGC
>JAFZEK010000346.1 GCA_017560705.1 Bacteroidales bacterium
ACTTCATATGTTTGCAATCATTACATTTACAACCGTCTTCGTTGCTAACTATGATAAATTCTTTTTCGGGATTTTCGGCACGCATTTGATAAACAATACCAGTTTCTGTAGCAACAATAAACTGATTTTCACCAGATTCTTTCACATATTTAAGCATAGCATTTGTAGAACCTACAAAATCTACTTCACGCAATACTGTGTCATTACATTCTGGATGAGCTATTACCTTCGCTTGAGGATATTGTTTTTTGTACCTCTTTATAGTTTCGGAAGTTAGGACATCATGCACTTCGCAAGCACCGTCCCATAAAATCATATTTCTACCAGTCACTCGGTTGATATATCCACCTAAGTTTCTATCTGGTGCAAATATAATTTTTTCATTTTCAGGCAACAAGCGAATTAATTTTTCTGCATTACCAGATGTACAAATCAAATCAGAAAGAGCTTTTATTTCAGCAGAACAATTTATGTAAGAAACAACAATATGATCGGGGTGTAAAGCTTTGAATTTAGCAAAAGACTCAGGTTTACAGCTATCAGCTAAAGAACAACCTGCATTCAAATCAGGCAACAAAACTTTTTTGGAAGGATTGAGTATTTTAGCTGTTTCAGCCATGAAATGCACTCCACAAAAAACAATAATATCGCAATCAACAGTTCTAGAGTAATCGGCCAACGCCAAACTGTCGCCAATATAATCCGAAAGTTGTTGAATTTCTTCAATTTGATAATAGTGGCCTAGTATAATGGCGTTTTTTTCTTTTTTCAGTTTTTTGATATTCTCGATAAGTTCGATATTATTCATGTCTTTATATTTTGTTGTTTTACAATTTATTGAACGAATATTTGCTTTAATTTTGTGCTACGTTTTCTTTTGCAAAGATACAAATAAAAAGGCGAGTGAGAAAACTTCGCTACCCAAATAAAATAAATAATATCTCTTATTTAAATAATCTTTTTTTTATTATATATGTTGTTAGTTTTGTTCATAACTAAGTAATGCTTTATTTTGATATTTAATTTCTTTTACTTTATCAACATATATTTAATATTTAATTCATTGAAATGTAGAATATATTATAGTTTATCAACAATATGTTTATTATAGTTTGAACATAGTTTTGTTATTATTATTTGGAGCTTATTTTTGTTGATTGCTGGTGTATAAACTTGTGATTAATTCGCAATTATCAACAATATTTAGAAGTAAAAAGATATGAACAAAACTATAACATATTTATTTTGTACTTATAAACATCTATCCTGTTTATAAGTTATAAAACGTTGTTATATAGTATATTGTTATTATATACAATGTAAATATGTTTTGATGACATTATAAATAGTCGACAATTTAGGTTGAAGTTTACTATATACTTATTATTCAGAGATATTCATTGAAGCTTATTTCAATATTTCCTCACTTTAATATTCTTTATTCTATACTTGCTATAGAGTTGAAAGTTGATTTATGTCTTATCTATATATTGTTGATTTATAGATTATTGTTTGTCTTTAAAATTTCTAATAACAAGAGATAGTTTAAAACTTCGTTTCTTGTTAGTTGTAATAAACAAATAAAGATAGTAACTTTGCAAAAGTAAAATGTTATCAACAATAGAGAAAATGAATAAAATAATTGCTATAGCATGTGATCATGCAGGATATGAATTGAAAGAAACTATAAAGAAGTTTTTATCTGAAAAAGGTTTTGAGATAAAAGATTATGGTACAAATAGTTCTGATAGTGTAGACTATCCAGATATGGTACATCCTTTAGGAAGAGATATTAACACAGGTGTTTATAATAAAGGTATAGTTGTTTGTGGTAGTGGCAATGGTGTACAAATGACTGTAAATAAGTATCAAAATGTTCGTTGTGCACTGTGTTGGAATGTTGAAATAGCAGAGTTAGCTCGTATGCATAATGATGCTAATGTTCTTTCTTTGCCAGCTCGTTTTATTCCATCTGAATTAGCTTTAGAGATTGTTGATAAGTTTATATCTACTGATTTTGAGGGTGGAAGACACTTAAAGAGAGTTGAAAAAATTAAAAATACATTGTAATAAACTACTGTTTATAGCACTATAGAAAACGTTTAATCAATGAACAGCAATAATTATTTCAAATTTATTAATGATTCTAAGTTGATTATTTCAGAAAATAGTAGAGATAAGTTGGAAAATACCAACTGTTTATCTGCTATTGTTGAATCTTCTTTATCTCAAGATGAAAAAGAAAGATTAAAATCATTGCTTAGTAGATCGTTGGAAAATTTGGATTACAATCTTACAAAGTTTGAGAAAAAATATTGTTCAACAGGGTTAAAAATCTATTGGGCAGAAGATTATAAAGATATATTCAAAGAATTGCGTTCATTGATTTCTTTCAATAAGATAAAAACTGCTTACTATTCTTCAAGTTATATATATGAAGAAATAGGTTTGGCTGATTTTCTTAAGAAAGAAAAAGTGAAATATACTGATAATGATGCTATTTTACAATTTGTAGATGTTCATAAACTTATTTCTAATACAGGAAATATGTTGATTATGGACAAAAATTACACCAAATACAAACAGGTAAATAGTGGGAAAATAAATATTTTTATTGTTGGTATAGAGCAAATTATAGAATCTTTATCTGATGCTGATTTATATATAAAAGAAAATGTTGCACTTTCAGGTAAAGATTATGATTCTGGCTTTTTTTATAGACCGTCAAGAACTGGCAGAGACTATCTTTTTATAGTGGATAACGGGCGTACTAATTTGCTATCTTTTGAAAAGCAAAGATTAGTGCTAACATGCTTACATTGTGGATTATGTAAAAAGGTATGTCCTGTTTATGAACTTGTAGGAAATAAACCATTCAATAATGTTTTCTCAGGTCCTATTGCTAGTGTTTCACTTCCTTTTCTTGAGAATCTAAAGTCTTATAAACATGTATCATATGCTTGTACACTATGTGGTAATTGTCAGAAAAAATGTCCTATAGATATACCTATAAAGGATTTGATATTAGAAAATAGAAAGTATTTTAGAGTAACAGGTAATGTTGATAAATCTGATAATAAACGTTACTCTAAGTATAAAAACATAGTGCAAAGTAGGGATAAAATGAACAAATCGAGGTTCTTTAGGAAAAAAAGGCTCAAAAAGTTTTTATCCAAATCATTAAGAAATAGTATTTTATTACCAAAGTTAGAGAAAAAGTCTTTCAATGTACAATATGTAAAAAAGCGTAAATAAGGTATGCATAATAGTAAGTTTCCATTGAGCGAAGAAGAGATTAATGCTGATTTGGCTAGAATATTATCAAGTCTTTCTAATATGAAAGATGATAAGCTGAAGCTTAAAACAATATTTTCTTGTATAGATAATACTACATTGGAAGGTTCTGATAATGAGAATAAAATAAAAGATTTTTGTAGCACATCTGTTGCATATACTCATGGAAATACTTCATTAGCATCAATTTGTGTGTATCCTATATTTGTAGGATTAGTGAAGGATTGTTTACAAGGCACAGGCATAAAAACAGCCTCTGTTGCTGGTGGATTTCCATCGGCTCAAATGCCTTTTGATTTACGAATGAAAGAGATTGAATATTCTGTGAAACAAGGTGCTGATGAGATAGATGCAGTTATTTCGCGTGGATTATTATTAGCTAGAGACTATGATAGAGTTTATAAAGAGCTTCTAGCTATACGTGATATATGTAAAGATGTAAAACTAAAGGTTATATTAGAAACTGGAGAGTTGCAAACTATTGATAATATATATATTGCATCTAATATTGCTATAGAATCGGGTGCTGATTTTATAAAAACATCTACAGGAAAAATTTCTGTAGGAGCTACAGAACAAGCTGCTTATGTAATGCTTACATCTATAATAGAGCATTTTAAATCAACAGGAAAGTTAGTAGGTTTTAAAGCATCTGGAGGTATTTCATCAGTGGAGCAAGCAATTAAATATTTAATGATTGCAGAGAATTTTTATGGTAGTAATAATGTTGATAATAAGTGTTTTAGAATAGGTGCAAGCAGATTAACAAAGCTTGTTCATGAACAAATGATAGGTTAAAACACTTATTATGTTTAAAAAATGTGTTTTCAGTTTTGTATGATTCATACATTTTTTATTCAAAATACTAATATTGAAAAAAGAAATAACAATATAAACTATCATAAATGAAACCATTACAAGAAAAACTATTGCGCTATATTGCTCCACAAGAAGCAAAAAAAGCTGGAATTTATCCTTATTTTAGACCCATATCAAGTGATCAAGATTCAGAAGTGATTATTAATGGGAAAAAAGTATTGATGTTTGGTTCAAATAGCTATTTAGGACTTACAAATCATCCAAAAGTAAAAGAAGCTGCAAAGGCTGCTATAGATAAATACGGAACAGGTTGTGCAGGTTCTCCATTTTTGAATGGTACTTTAGATTTACATATTGAGTTTGAAAATAAGCTTGCTCAGTTTGTAGGGAAAAGTGGAGTAATGTTATATTCCACAGGTTTTCAATCTAATATAGGTGTTATTCCTTGTGTAACAGGACGTAATGATTACCTTATTTTTGATGAGAGAGACCACGCTTCTATAATAGAGGGTAAACGTTTATCATTTGCAAACACTTTGAAATTCAAGCATAATGATATAAACGATTTAGAAAGAGTATTACAAAAGTGTCCTATAGATGCAGTGAAACTTATAGTGGTGGATGGTGTGTTTTCTATGGAAGGAGATATAGCTAAATTAGATGATTTAGTTGTAGTTGCTGATAAATATAGAGCATCTGTTATGGTAGATGAAGCACATGGAATAGGTGTGCTAGGTAAACAAGGACGTGGTACTTGTGACCATTTTGGTGTTTTAGATAAAGTAGACATTGTTATGGGTACTTTCAGTAAGTCATTAGCTTCTATAGGCGGTTTTATAGCTTCTGATGCTGAGACTATTAATTGGATGAAACATAATTCGCGTTCTTATATTTTTAGTGCTAGTATATCGCCTGCTTCAACAGCTGCAGCTATGGCTGCTTTTGATATAATGGTTTCAGAACCATGGCATCAAGAAAATTTATGGAAGGTTACAAATCATGCACTCAAAGGTTTTAAAGATTTAGGTTTTGAAATAGGTGATACTGAGACTCCTATAATTCCTTTATTTGTGCGTAATAATGAAAAAACATTCTATCTAACAAAATTACTCCTAGATGAGGGAGTGTTTGTAAATCCAGTAATAAGTCCTGCTGTTGCACCCGAAGATACTTTAATAAGAATCTCACTTATGGCAACACATACTATAGAACAGATTGATTTTGCAATAGATAAGATATATAAATACTTTAAAAAATTAGAAATATTGTAGCTAATATATAAAAACTCATTTGAAATATAAGTACAAAATAAAATATGGAAATTGTAATACGAGAAGTTCTTACAAAATTTGAAATGAAGCAGTTTGCTGAATTTCCGAATAAGCTATTTAAAAAGTGTCCTAATTATATTCCAGCTCTTGTGAGCGATGAGTTGGATACTCTTTCACGCAAAAATCCAGCTCACGAATATTGTGATTCAAAGTATTGGTTGGCTTATTATGGCAACAGAATAGTGGGAAGAGTAGCTGCTATTATCAATCATAGAGCTAATGAGCAATGGAATGAGAAAAAGGTAAGATTTGGTTTTTTCGATTTCATAGAAGATATAAATGTTTGTAAGAAGTTGATAGAAAAGGTTGAAGAGTTCGGAAGAGAGCATGGAATGACTGAAGTTCATGGTCCAATGGCTTTTACCGATATGGATAAAGAATGTTGGATAACTAAAGGTTTTAATGAACGCCAGAATATGACTCTTCTTTATAATCTACCGTATTATATTGATTTCATAGAAAAACTTGGTTATAAGGTGTCTTGTGAATGGGCTCAGAATAAAATGCCTGCTTCTCAGCCTATTCCTGATAAAGTGGCTAGGATAAACAAGTTGATAATGGAAAAATATAAACTTAGACTTTTGAAGTTTAAGAATTGCAGGGAAATTATGCCATACGCAAAAAGTTTTTTCGAAGCTTTGAACGATGCTTTTAATTCCGGTGGATTATATAGCTTTGTTCCTCTTACTGAAAAAGAAATACAAATATACATAAAAAGTTATTTTTCAATATTAGATCCTAAATTAGTATCGCTTGTTGTTGATGAAAATAATGAAGTTGTAGCTTTTGGTATTAGTATACCTGACCTAAATGAAGGCTTCAAAAAAGCAAAAGGTAAATTGTTTCCGTTTGGATGGTTTCATATTTTAAAATGTATGTATAGATATGACACTATCGATTTATTACTCAATGGAGTACGTTCTGATTGGCAGAAAAAAGGAGTTCATTCCATTTACTATGCAAATATGAATGAGGTGGCTATTGCTCATGGAATAAAAACTGCTTATACAAATCCTCAAATAATTGGAAATGAGGCTGTAAAAATATGGTCAAATACTTACGATTGTGAAGAAGTAATACGTAGAGCTGTATTTTCAAAAGTTATAAAGCAAACTATAGAACCTCAACTTAATTAGTAGTAAATGAGTGTTGTAGTAAAAGAAGTAAAAACTAAGAGCCAAAGGAAATTATTTATAACATTTCCTGATATATTGTTCAAAAACTGTAAAAACTATCTACCACAGTTGCATAGAGATGAATATAATATTCTATTTACTAATAATTTAGCTAAGGAATATTGTAAATTTTCAGCATGGATCGCTTACCAAAACGGAAAAGTGGTTGGAAGGGTAGCTGCTATAATAAATACACGTGCTAACACATTGTGGAACAATAAAAAAATACGTTTTGGATGGTTTGATTTTGTAGAAGATTTCGAAGTATGTAAAGCATTAATACTTACTGTTGAAAACTTTGCAAAGCAAAACAATTGTACTTATATTCATGGTCCTACGGGTTTTACTGAAATGGATAGAGAATCTTGGATAGTAGAAGGTTTTGACCAAAGACACAGTTCTGCTGGATTTTACAACTTTCCTTACTATTTGGATTATATCCGTAAGTTAGGATATTTTGTTGACTGTGAGTGGCTACAATATAAAATGCCTGCTTCTCAGCCTGTTCCTGAAAAGGTAGATAGAATTAATACTTTGATACTTGAAAAATATAATTTACGCTTATTGGAATTTACATCGAAAAAGGATATAATGCCATATGCACGTAATTTTTTTTTACTTCTAAATACTTCATTCAAAGAATTATATGAGTTTGTACCACTTACAGATAAGGAAATAGACCACTATACAAAGGCTTATTTTACTTTTTTAGATCCATCGTTGGTGAAATTAGTAGTAGATAAAAATGATGATTTAGTAGCTTTTGCTGTTGCAATTCCTTCATTGACTAATGCTTATATAAAAGCTAAAGGTAAACTTTTTCCTTTTGGATGGTATTATCTACTGAAAGCTTTAAAGACTTATAGTGAGGTAGATTTGTTGTTAAATGGTGTTCATCCTGAGTGGCAAAAACGTGGAATACATTCTATATATCATTCAGCTTTGAATAAAACACTGATAAACAAAGGCGTAAATTGGGCTTATTCTAATCCTCAAATAATTACAAATATTGCAGTAAAAGTGTGGGATAATACATACGAATCTGAATTGATAATAAAACGTGCATGTTTTGCTAAAGCACTGTAAAGCGTGCACTTAAGTATGGTATTAATCGATTATTAGTACCCCTATTAATCGGTTATTAATACTTTCAATAGTCGATTAATAGGATGTAATATAGTCGATTATATAGATACATAATAGTCGACTATTGTTCCAACAATAGTCGACTAATTTTTTAGAGTTATCCAATCAATACTTGGACAGCTATATGGTTTATGTGTATTAATTTACACCTTGTAATAGTCTCGTAAAATATTGATAAACAAGTTTCCTGGTATTATTCGTTTTAGAATTACCGATAGTTTTTGCTCCAAATTAGCCACTACGTATCTAAAACGTGGATTTTTCAATTCTATTATTTTCTCTATCTTTTTAGCTAGTATAATAGGTTTTAAACCCCCATTTTCTTCTTTTTCTATTATTTTTAGCGAGCGTAAGAAGCTTTCTTTGTAATTATTATTTTGTAGTGTTAGAAATGATTTTTTACGGTTTGCTGTAAAGTTAGTAGAAAAATCACCAGGTTCTACTAATATTACTTTTATTCCAAAACCTTTTACTTCGGCTGCAAGTGCTTCGCTGTAGCCCTCTATAGCAAACTTAGAAGCTGAATAAAAACCTTGATATGGTAGTCCTATAATTCCACCTATCGAGCTGATATTTATTATTTTACCATA